>CADBRL010000037.1 GCA_902797105.1 uncultured Erysipelotrichaceae bacterium | reverse complement strand
GTTGGCCAACAGAAGGGTATATTTTTAATTCAGAACTGTCAAAATGTGAAAATGGTGGAGAACTTTCATGGGATGATACAAATAAAACAGTTCTTATGTCAGGAAATACATCAGATAAATGTTATGTATATTTTGATAAGCCTTTAGAATTTTATTTAGACGATGTATTGTTTCAAGCAGCACCAAATATGACATGGACAGAATGGATTAATTCGAGTTATTCTGATAATTGGAGTTATAAAAGTAAGATTTACCCATTTTCATATTATTATGATAAGAAAGTAAATGGTTACGAAGGAAATTGTTCGAATTATATGCCGATGTGTCTTGGCAAAGATGTGATAGATAATATTTTTATGGCAAACGGTCATGCTTTGGCTATCGCTACATCTGAAACATTATATACTGGTGCTTTCCTTAGCCATACACATCGCGAAGCTGATTTTTGTGAACAAGGTGGTGCGAATATTGAATGTTATACAACCAAAGTTAACGTAATTAAAAAACAAAATAGACTAATAGATACACTTAATAGTGTCAATGAATATGCAAAAACATTAACTAATCCAGCTATATCTTCTTCAGATATCGCAGATAATAATTACTATATTATGGAATTTTGGTTTTCTTGTTTAACTTCAGATACGCTAATAGATGTTGAAGAAATAGATGAAAAAGGTAAAAAGAGAAGAAGACGTAAAAAATTAAAAGATATTAAAGTCGGAGATAAAGTAATATGTATTAATCCTGTAACATTAGAGTTAGATACAGATACAGTAATTGAATGTGATGGAACTATGAATAAAAGACATACATGTTATGATAATTGGTATTTTGATGATGGAACAATTTTAACTACAGTTCATAGACATAGATTTTATAATGTTGAAAATAGTAAATTTATGTATATGGAAGAATGGAATATCGGAGATCATGGTGTAAATATAGAAAATAAAAAAATAAAATTAATTAAACATGAACATATTGAAGAAGAAATAAATCATTGTACATTGTTTACTGAAAAATTTAATAATTACTTCGCAAATGGATTACTTTCAGGCAATCGAAGAAGTAAAAATATTGTCTTATAGAGCAAAAATTAATTGCTCTTTTTTTAATAAATTATTAAAGTAATATTGCAATGTTTTTTTTTATTTGGTATAATTTATAAAGAATAAGGTTAGGTGAGGCTGATTGTGAGCTTAAGTGTTATAAATAAGTATATAACAAAGAAAGAGAAGGATTTGCTTTCTTATGCGAAGATACTAGAGTCATTAATTAGTATTGAAAATAATAAAATGTGGCAAAACAAGAAAGAATTTAGTGTTTTTGCTAAAGAAATAATTGAAATATATTCTGAAAAGTATTATTTTCAAAACAACATTCATAAAGAAAATCCAATTGAATATTCAAATGATAATATAAACTTTGTTTTAAAATCAATAATTGAGTATTGCAAGTTACATGATAAAACAGAAATGCTAAGAAGTTGGAAAAATGAAACTTTCTTATTATCAGTTATTATATGTACAGCATGTTATGTAGATTTTGCAAGTAATGTTGTTGATGGAGATATTCAAGATACAAAAAATAAATTTAAATATTTACTTAGTTATTTAAGAAAAACAAAATTACTTGAAGTTAAAGATAACAAATATTTTATAAATGATTTATTTGATGAAGTAAAGAAAAATGCAAATGAAGATAAAAAGATACTTGAATATCTAGATAGTGAAGATTTTAGAAATGAATATAAAATGATAAGTAATAATCCAGTTTATTACGAAGTACTATTTAGTTATGAAGTACCAGGTTTAAAAGAATTTGATGAAAATTTATCTAAAGGCGTTTTAAAAAAATATGATGCTAAAATTAGAGAAATATCTTATGATTTACTTGAAGTACATTTACTTAAAGAATTAATAAGTAATATGGAAATGGACAAATACTTAATTAGAATAAACAAAGATATGAAAAAAGCTAGCCTAGTTAAGTTCTTTGATAATGAATATTTGAAAGAATTTATAAAAATATTAGTGCCTTATGATAAAGAAATAGAGTATCAAAGTATTATGAGTGATTATAAAGAAATAGGCATGGATTGTATTTATGAAATGGAGATAGATGAAGAAATAGAACCAACGAGTTTAGTGAATGATATGGAACTTTTAGTATCAAAAGAATTTGTTAAAAATAATGAAAATAATCAAATGAGTTTTGATAAAATGAATATAAAATTAGTTGTAAAGAATAAGGAGGAATAAAAATGAGTGTATATGGAGAATTTTTTACAAAGTTTATGGAACCCCTTTTTGAAGGTTTTGTAAGTATATTTAAAGGGTTAGGTCAAGGGTTATTTCAAATGTTTAACATTATGAACTATATCACAGTTATAAGTGATTATAAGAAAGATTTAACTGGAGTAGGTCTAGTAATATTGATTTTTTCAATTATTTTCTTACTAGCTATATTTGGCTTAATTATATTCTTAATATATAAATCAATTAAAGTATATGTAAGATACAGAAGAAATGTTAAAAAAGAAGATATGTTAATTGATGAAATTGATTCACTTAATAACGAAATATTTAAGTTAAAAAGACAAAATGCTAAGTTTAGTGAACTTACTAATGAAAATGGTGAAATCGAATATAACGAAGATGGAACACCTAAAAATGAATTAAAAGAAGGAGAAAGCAGATTCTTTAAACTAAGTAATGTAGATAAAAAATATGAAAATATAGCACCAGAAGAAATAAATAATACTTTTACTCTTGAAGAATTTTGTAATCAATTTAGAAATTATTCAGCATCAAAATTACATTTATACTATGATATTAATTTAATTAGATTATTTATTGCATCATTTGCATCAAACAAATTAATTATTCTTGAAGGTATATCTGGTACAGGTAAAACTTCACTAGCATATGCTTTCGGTAATTTCGTAGATAATGAAACAACAGTGGCATCAGTTCAACCTTCATGGAGAGATTCAACAGAAATATTTGGTTATTTCAACGAATTTACAAAGAAATTTAATGAAACAGCAATATTAGAAAAAATGTATGAAGCAGAATATACTGATGAAGTATATATAACACTTCTAGATGAAATGAATATTTCTCGTGTTGAATACTATTTTGCAGAAATGCTATCTATTCTAGAACTTCCAAATAAAAAGGACTGGGTTGTGGAACTTGTTCCTAACGTATGGCCTAGTGACCCTAAAAAACTTGAAGATGGAAAATTAAAAATTCCGGAAAATATGTGGTACATTGGTACAATTAATAACGATGACTCAACATTCATGATAACAGATAAGGTTTATGATAGAGCAATGCCAATAGCTATTGATGACAAATGTGAAGTATTTGAAGCACCAGATACAGACAAAGTTAAAACAAGTTATAAATATTTGGCAAGTTTATTTGAAAAATCTAGTAATGAAAATCCAGTAAGTGAAGAAAACTTAGAAAAGATTGCTCAACTTGATAGATATGTAATTGACCACTTTAGACTAGCGTTTGGTAACAGAATTGTTAAACAATTAAAAGAATTTGTTCCAGCATATGTTGCTTGTGGTGGAGATGAAGTAGCAGGTATTGATTACCTTATAGCTCACAAAATTTTAAGAAAATTTGAACAATTAAATCTAGCATATATTAAAGATGAAATAGATGGACTTGTAAATTATTTAGAAAAATTATTTGGAGCTGGTAAGACTCCAGAATGTAAAGCATATTTATTACGTCTTAAGAAAACAATTTAGGTGATACTATGGATATCGTAGATTACATAAATAATTTAAATAAAGATAAAGTTAGCTCCTTTGTAGGGGCTACTTCATCAGATATAACTATAAAGAAAAATATTGATGCGAAAGTAAGCGATACATCTTGGATAGATATGGTCGAAGAATGTATTCCTTATCTAGATAATATAATAAGAAATCCAAGAAGGTTTATAGTTCAAGAAGAAAATATTGTACCAATTGAAAAAGCAAAAGTAGTAACTGAAGAGTCAATTAGACATTTAGCACAACACACAAGTATGATTCAAGAAGTACAAGATGATGGAACAGTTATACCTCTTAAATTACTTAATGTTTATAGAGAAGAAACTGTTGACCTATATGAAAACAGATTTATTAAGTCTTTAGTAGATAATCTATATACATTCGTAACTAATAAGTTAGAAGAATCTGACCAAAAGAGTTATGCAAAAGTAGATAGTGAAGTTACTTATAAAGGTATAATGAAGAAAAAAGATGAAGTTGTAGAAATTAATTTGCAATTAAGTAGTAAGAAGGAAACTGATGTTGATGCATCTAAAGATGGACATAGTCTAGATGAGAGAATTGAACATATTAAAGATATAATTTCAGCATTTAGAGGTTCAACATTCATAAAAAGTTTAAAAGAATCTAGTCCAGTAAGAAGTCCAATTAGAAAAACCAATGTTATTCTAAAGGAACAAAACTTTATTAAAGCACTAGAACTATGGGAATATCTAGAAAAAAATAATATTAAACCTGTTACAAGCATAGAAAGAAGAAATGAAGTTAGTAAAAGTAATGATGTTAAAACATTGTATGACTTAGCATTTTTCATTAATTCAGATGCTTTAGATACTGCTAAAGAAGAAAGTAATGGATATAACTCAGCGGTTGTAAGTAAACTTGTAAATGATTTTGTTTTTTCTGGAGATATAACTGAAAAAGAATTTAAGAAATTAATGGAAAAAGAATTTAAAGAAGCAAACAAGAGAAAAGAAAAAGCAACATCAGGTATTAAGAAATGTATAGAATCTTTTCTTGATGATGTTGATAAGAAAAAGAAAAAAATGGTTACTATAATAAAATAAATTGAGGTGGTAAAATGAACAAAGTAAACGAAAAGAATAAGAAGGAGTTTCAAAGAAATAAGGAAACAATTAATATTAAAGAGTTCATGCTTTTAAAAAGCGGAGAACAAGATAAATTAATTGAAGAAACATTAAATAAAGTATACGAAGGAAATGTTGAAGTTACTAAAAAACATATTGATAAAGTACTTAATGTAGCTTTTGATAATAAAGATAATGAAACATTTTTACCTTATAGTTTATGTGTTCAAAAAGATGGAAATAAGTTAATATTCTCATTTAAGAAAAGTAATAAAGCTTTATTAATTCTTTTCTTACTTGGCTTTTTGTTTATTGCTGGATTTGCTACCTTTAGTGGGGTTCAACTCATAGGTAAATCATGGATGAATATTGATTTAAATAGTGATGGAGTACCAGATTTAAATCTTGACTTAAATGACGATGGAATATGTGAAGTAAACTGTACAACGAAAAAAAATAGTAAAATTCCAGAACTTAATATTGATTACAGAGGAAATAGAAAACCAACATTTAATGTTAAGCTTGAAGATGGAACGATTTCTAATAAAATGAATCAAACAGATGAAAATGGTAAATGTTTTCTTAACTGTGATACTAATGATGATGGATGGCCAGATACAAACATTGATTTAGATGGTGATGGAAAAGCAGATATAAATATTGATATTAATGGTAATGGTTATCCAGATATAAATATTGATACTAATGGTGATGGGGTACCAGATATCAATATTGATGAAGATGGCGATGGGAAATGTAATAAAAATTGTACATATGTTGTGGATAAAAATAGTGGACAATTAACAACCGGGGATGGAAATGTAACTTTAGATACAGCGGCTTTAGTAGTTAATTTTGAAGCTGGAAGTAATGTTTCAATAGATGATATTTATCCAGATGATCAAAATGATCCACTAGTTACAACTGATATACCAGAAGTTAAATTTAATATAGAAAACAGAACAAATGATGTTTTATATTATAATATTTATTGGACAGAAGTTGAAAATACATTCTTAACTGACAATTTCCAAGTTAAAATTGATAGTCCAAATGGAGGATATACTACTGGTGACTGGGTATCAAGTCCAAAACAAAATGGTTTAATTAAAAGAGAAATAAGTATAGCACCTTTATCAAAACAAGATTATGTAGTTGATTTTAGATTACATGGTACTGGTGAAGAACAAAATATTGACCAAGGAAAAAGCTTTAAAGGAAGAGTTTTAATCGAATTAATAAAGGACACCAACTAGGGTGTCTTTTTTTATGTGTAAATCTTTTTCTTTTAAGTAATATAAAAATATAATTCTTCTTTTTTTCCTTTTTCTACATATATTTTTATGAGGGATAATTATGTTCTATAATAATGTACATACAAGAATAAGATATATATTTTTAGTAGTTATTTTAGTTTTAGTGATAGCTATAGCTAGAGTTTTTTATATTCAAGTATTTTCTTATAAAAAGCTAAATACTTTAGCAGAATCTTTATGGAGTAGAAAATTACCTATATCAGCAGATCGAGGTAAAATTGTTGATAGGAGAGGAAGAGTTTTAGCTGATAATATTACTACAACATCACTTATAGTTATTCCTAATCAAATTGAAAATAAAGAAGATGCTGCTAAAAAGTTAAGTGAAATACTTGGAAGTGGCTATAATGATATGCTTAAGCATGTTAGTAAAAAAACATCAATTGAAAGAGTACATCCTGAAGGCAGAAGATTAAGTTATGAAGTAGCGGAAAAAATAGATGCTTTAAAAATCGATGGAGTTTATTTAGTTAAAGAAAGTAAAAGATATTATCCTTATGATACTGTTTTAAGTCATGTTTTAGGTTATGTTGGCATCGATAACCAAGGTTTGTCAGGATTAGAGCTTTATTATGATGATTATTTAACAGGTGAAGATGGTTCTATAAAATATTTTTCTGACGGTAAAGGACATAAGCTTGAACTTGCAGAAATATATGAGGCTCCGACATCTGGAGTAACGTTGCAACTTACTATAGATTTAGATTTGCAACTCGCGGTTGAAAATGAACTTGATAATGCGGTTGCTAAGTATGACCCAGATAGTGTGATAGCTATTGCCATGAACCCAAAGAATGGAGAAGTTCTTGCTATGGCATCAAGACCTAATTTTGATAGCAATAACTATCAAAACTATACAACTGAAGTAATAAATAGAAACTTACCTATTTGGATGACATTTGAACCAGGATCAACAATGAAAATATCGACGTACACTGCAGCAATTAATGAAGGATTAATTAATATTTTTGAAGATAGATTTACTGATTCAGGTGCTATAACTGTTGATGGAGCAACACTTCATTGCTGGAAACATGGAGGACACGGTAACCAAACTTATCTGGAAGTAATTGAAAATAGTTGCAACCCAGGTTTCGTTAACTTAGGACTTATGCTTCAAAAAGAAAAATTAATGAGTTATATTAAAAAATTTGGTTTTGGTACTAAAACGGGAATTGATTTAAATGGTGAAGGAAATGGAATATTGTTTAGTTTAGATAAAATGGGAAATGTTGAACTTGCAACAACAGCATTTGGTCAAGGAATAAGTGTAACTCCGATCCAACAAGTTCAAGCAGTATCCGCAATAATTAATGGAGGAACCCTATATTCACCATTTCTTGTTAAAAACTTTTTAGAACCTGAAACAAACACAATCGTTAAAAGTGTTACTAGTGAAAATAAAGGAACAGTTATAAAAAAAGAAACATCAGATTTAGTAAGATATGCCTTAGAAAGTGTTGTTGCCAAAGGTTCTGGACATAATGCATATATTGAAAACTACCGAATTGGTGGTAAAACTGGTACAGCTCAGACAGTTGAAAATGGTATTTATTCATCAAGTAAATACATTTTATCGTTTATAGGATTTATGCCTGCAGATGACCCTGAAATAGTAGTGTATGTTGCTGTCCAAAATGCAAAAGGTGTAGTGCAATATGGTGGTACAGTAGCAGCTCCAATAGCTAGAAATATTTTCTTAAGTGCGATAGATATTTTGGATATAGAGCCATCTACAGAAGGAATACCAAAAGAATATACATGGCTTGACCAAAAATATGTAACAGTGCCAGATGTAGTAGGATTAAGTGTTAATGAAGCTAAGAAAATATTAAAAGGATTTAATATAGAATATAGTGGTGAAGGTGATACAGTTATTTATATGTCACCAAAGGCAGGAATGTATGCTAAAGAAAATGGTACTGTAGTTTTAATGCTAGGATAAGTGTAAAATGATGTAAATTTTTAAAGTAAAAATATAAATATATTAAAAAAGTAGTGTATAATAAAATTATGAGGTGAAAATTATGTTAATTTTAGCTAAAGCATCTATGGCAATGATGTTAGGATTTGTTTTATCATTAATAACAGGTTTATTTATTATACCTTTATTTAGAAAATTACATTTTGGTCAATCAGTAAGTCATTTAATTAATGAAAGGCATTTAAAAAAAGAAGGAACACCAACAATGGGAGGATTAATATTCATAATTCCTGTTATAGTATCCTTAATTCTGTTATATATAAAGGGAAGTATTTCTATAAGCTATAATTTAATTATAGTAATATTTGTCTTTCTTACTTATGGATTGCTTGGTTTTTTAGATGACTTTTTAAAAGTAAAATACCATAATAATAATGGAATAAGTTTAGTTACTAAGTTTTTAATTCAAATGTGTATAGCTCTAGTATTCTTTTATTTATTTATGAAAGGTGGCGGACAACCAGTACTTAGCATAAGTTTCTTAAATATTTACCTAGATTTAGGGTGGATGTTTGGCTTATTTATATTATTTTTATTGGTTGGTACTACGAATGCTGTTAACATAACTGATGGTTTAGATGGTTTAGCAGGTGGTTTATCAGCGATTGCTTTCTTTGCTTATGGTGTTATAAGTTGGAATGCTGGTTGGCTCGAGGGATATCAAGAAATAGCTATCTTTTGCTTTTTACTTGTTGGTTCTTTAATAGGATTTTTAGTATTTAATACTCATCCAGCACGTATATTTATGGGAGATTTAGGTTCACTTGCGTTAGGTGGTGCTCTAGCATCAGTTGCAATTGTTTCAAGACATGAAATATCACTAGCAATAATAGGTGGTGTATTTGTAATAGAAACACTTTCAAGTTTAATTCAAATTATATCAATTAGGTATTTTAATAAAAAAGTATTCTTAAAAGCTCCGCTTCATCATCATTTTGAAGAGTTAGGCTGGAGAGAAACAGATATTATTAAGTTATTCTGGGTGGTAGGTTTTATTCTTGCTATGGCAGCTATAACATATGGAGTATGGTTATAAATTGAAGTAGATATTACTTCTTTTTTTTGTGTTATTTTCGTTTTCGTGTAAAATTTAGCAAATATTATTTTCATTTTCGTGCAAAATAATGGTAAAATTATTTTCATTTTCGTGCAAAAGACTTAAATAATGTTTCGAGATAGTATATAATATAAGCATAAATAAGGAGATTTGCATGAAAAGAAAAATATACGATAAGTTAGTAAAATGGAAGCAAGAGTCAAATGGCAAATATGCTTTATTAATTGAAGGTGCAAGACGTGTTGGAAAAAGTTATATTGTAAAAGAATTTGCTGAAAATAATTATAAATCTTTTATATTAATTGATTTTGCAATTGCACCAGATAAAGTTAAAAATTTGTTTTATGAATATGGTGATAATTTAGAAATGCTTTTTATGTATTTGCAAGAATTTTATAGTACTAAATTATATGAACGTGATACACTATTTATTTTTGATGAAGTTCAATTTTGCCCTAGAGCTAGAAGCTTAATAAAATATTTAGTGGCTGATGGAAGATATGATTATATTGAGACAGGTTCACTCATTTCTATTCATAAAAATGTAAAAGATATATTAATTCCATCTGAGGAGCGAAAAATTACTTTGTACCCAATGGATTTTGAGGAGTTTTTATGGGCAATGGGTGATGAGACTTTAATGGATTTTATCAGGAAATGTTATGAAGAAAAAAAGTCTTTAACTGACCTAATGCACAGAAAAGTAATGGATTATTACAAACAATATTTAATAATTGGGGGAATGCCTCAAGTCATTTTAGAATATATAAATACAAATGATTTTTCAGCTGCTGATAAGATAAAAAGAGATTTAATAGCTTTATATAGAAAGAATATAAGAAAACATGCTGATGAATTAAATTTAAAGGTTGAGCAAATATTTGATACCATACCATCTCAATTACAAAAGCATGAAAAAAAATTTAATTTAGCAACTTTAGATGAAAATGCTAGATATAGAAATTATGAAGGAGCATTTTATTGGCTAGATGATGCTGGATTAATTAATATTGCATATAACACTACTGAACCAAATATTGGATTGGGACAACGCATAGATGACAATAGTTTAAAGTGTTATTTCTTTGATACAGGATTATTACTGGCGTTAGTATTTAACGAAAAGGAAATAGTAAAAGAAGAAATATACAAAAAAATATTATTTGATAAATTAGTATTTAATGAAGGCATGATAGTGGAAAATATTGTAGCACAAAGTTTGGTTTCATCTGGCAGAAAATTATACTTTTTTTCTAAATATAACTCATCTGACTCATCACAAGATATGGAAATAGACTTTTTAATTAGCAAAGATAATATGACGTCAAGACACAATATTATTCCAATTGAGGTAAAATCTGGAGACAGATATACATATTCATCACTTAATAAATTACAAGACAAATATAAAGATTATATTGATGGTCCTATAATTATTCATACAAAAGATTTAAAAGTAGAAAATAATATTTTATATTTACCAATATATATGACTAGTTTACTTTAAAATTAACCTATGTTTATAAATCCATGATTACCAGAGTTTTCTGTAACTTGTAATAGAAAACTCTTTTTTTAATATAATTATATGAGGGATAAACATGCCAAAAAAAGATGATAAATGGTTACTTATAATTGTCATAATAACAGCTATATTTGGTATAGTAATGATTTATTCTGCTAGTTTTATCTGGGCAGACTATAAATTTAATGATCCCTTTAAGTTTGTTAAAGCTCAAAGTGCATTCTTTATAATGTCTCTTTTACTTGTCTTTATTTTAAGAAAAATAAATCCTAAAATATATTATGAAAAAGCTAATTTAATACTTCTTATATGTTTTATATTACTTGTTTTAGTATTGATACCAGGCCTTGGTAAAATAAGAAATGGTAGTAGAAGTTGGTTTGGAATAGGTGGCTTTGGTATTCAACCTAGTGAATTTGCTAAAATAGGTTTAATTATTTATGTTTCTAAATATCTAGCCAATAATAATAGAATTATAACAGATATAAAAAAAGGAGTATTTCCAATTTTACTTGTTATCGGGGTTTTCTTTCTTCTCATAATGCTTGAACCAGATTTTGGTACAGCAATGGTTATAGTTATTACACTTGTATCAATACTTTTTATTTCCGGTGTTAAGCTTTCTTTCTTTATTAAAATAGGCTTACTTGGTTTACTTGGTATAGTAGGACTTATAGTGGTAGCTCCATATCGTATGCTTCGTATTGTGTCATTTTTAAATCCATGGGTCGATCCTTTAGGTAGTGGATATCAAATTATTCAAAGTTTATATGCTATTGGTCCTGGTGGTTTACTTGGTCAAGGATTTTTAAAAAGCCGTCAGAAACAATTTTATTTACCAGAACCTCAGACAGATTTTATATTTTCTATAATTTCTGAAGAATTTGGTTTTTTAGGTATTCTCATTGTAACTGCTTTTTTTGCTTTTATCTTTTATAAAATAGTAAAAATATCTTTAACTTCAGATAATTTATTTTATAAATATTTATCATTTGGCTTAGGTTTCGGCATTATTATTCAAGCTCTTTTAAATATTTGTGTAGTTATTGGGGTTATTCCAGTCACCGGAGTAACACTTCCGTTCTTTTCTTATGGTGGCTCATCACTTCTTGTTAGTATGATAAGTATTGGTATTATTTTAAGTATTAGTAATAAGCAAAAATAGAAAAGCACTTGCATTTATTTACTTTGAACTTAAATTTTGTTAAAATTATTAAAGAGAAGTGATTGAGTGGACGCTATTAGAATAAAAAAAGAATTAATTCGTCAAAAAAAATGTAGGTTTAAAGGAAATATTTATCATTTTTCTCAAGTTTCTTTTGCTTACCATTCAAATAAAATAGAAGGAAGTAGACTTACTGAAGACCAAATTGAAGCTATATTTGATACTCAAAGCATTATTTCCAAAAGTGAAAATTTAATAAAACTTGATGATTTAATTGAAGTAAAAAATCATTTTAAATTGTTTGATTATATATTAGATAATATAGATGAAATTCTAACCGAAGATATGATATTAAAAATGCATAAAATGTTAAAACGAGGAACATCAGATGAAGATAGCCCTCTATATAATGTTGGTGGATTTAAAAAAGTTCCTAATATCATTGGTTTACAAAATGTAATTGAAACAAGTAGCCCAGAAAATGTCCGAAATGATTTAGAAGAACTTTTAAAAGATTATGAAAAATTACAAGAAGTAACATTAAAAGATATTATTGATTTTCATGTTAGATTTGAAAGAATACATCCTTTAAGTGATGGAAATGGCAGAATAGGTAGATTAATAATGTTTAAAGAATGTTTAAAAAATAATATCGTTCCTTTTATAATTTTAGATGAAGAAAAAGCTTTTTATATGCGAGGTTTGAAAGAATATAACAAAGATAGAAAATATTTAAAAGACACAATTCTTCATTTTCAAGATATATACGATGAAATGTGTAATAAATTATTAAATTATGACGTATAAAAAAATGACGGGAAAAAAATAATCCCGTCTTTATTTATACTAGCAAAGATTTACATCATCTTTGCTAATAATAGTATATGTAAAAAAAACTTAATTATACAAAAAAACTACATAATATTTAAATTATGCAGCTTTTTTATTTAATGTTCTTGCTTCTCTAGCACTAATGATTACTTTTTCTCCATTTATTGTTTTCTTTTGTAAATTTGGTTTTTGTGTCATTTTAGTTGCATTTAAAGCATGTGATCTTCTATTACCAGTTAAAGGTTTTTTAGTAGTTACTTTTGTAGCCATTTTTCTCACTCCTTTTTTGTTTACTTATTAATTTTAACAATATATTTTATGTTTGTCAAATATTACTTATGTTTTTACCTTTAAATTTGGAAATTTTTTCTCAAAAACCTTATTATTGAAGTATTTATCTATGTAAGTATCAAAATCTGAGGTAGCTTCAATGCCTCTTTTTCTTTGTGAATATCTTTTGGTGACAATACTTGTTAAACTTAAATCAAATGCTAAAAATATGGTTATAATGATAATTATTATTTGTGATAATTTAAATTTTAATATTTTATTATAAAACTTTAAGTAAATATCTAAGCCATATTTAATCCATAGATATGTAATGGCACCCCAGATGATGGAATAAGGAAGATTAATTCTACCATTTAAATCATTTTTCATATTACTATAATTCCAAGTGCTTGTATGAAGTATATAATCTTGAAATAAAGAAGCAATATATTCAAAGGTTGCACCAATTAAAAGTCCAAGTAAAAATATCCATATAGGATTTTTCTTCTTTAGTTTATAAAGAAGAGCACTGATGAGAATAATTCCAAGTCCGTATATAGGCTTAAGTGGAGAAAACCACATACCTTGTTTATTTATAAATTTACCATTTTTTATTAAATAGCCGATAGTTTCAAAAAAGTAACCAAATAGGCCACCTAAAATAAAAAGAAGAACAATATGATAAAATATTTTTTTTAATGTTTTCAAGTGTTCATCACCATTTTTATTATTTCCAAATTCTTTATTATTTATAATTATAGATAACAAAAATAGGATTTAGGCTAATTTAGAGTGTAAAAGCTTGACAATTTGGCATATGCTAAAGTATAATTTGGTTAAGTGAATAAGGAAGTGTTGTTCATGAGATTAAGATTTAAGTCTGCACTTGGTTTCATATTTTTACTTATATCCATCTGTTCTTTTTTAGGAGTAGGATATATATTTTATGATAAAATAAGTAATGATGCCGATATTGTGGTTGATGGAAAAATAACAATCAACTATTTAAGTGGCAAGAAATTTAAATTAAATGGAGATAAAGAGTTATCATTTTCAGTAACAAATAATGATACTGAAACAAAATACTATTACATACAATTTACTGATATATATGCTAAAGATGTTACTTATGAACTAACATCATCTGATAATTTAAAAATAACAAATGAACTTAAATCAGAAATAATTTCCAATCAGGTATCAATTAATGCTCAAGAAACAGTAAATTATACAATTAAATTTATTACGAAAGATAATGACAAATATTCGGGTATTATTCAGATTGGTGAAAAAAATAACGAGAATAATACATTTGCTTCGATGATTTTAAATAATAATAAATTAAATGAAACAAGTTTAACTAAAAATGGAGAAACTGCTACATTAGATGAAGGTTTTTTAAAAAGTAATGATGATTTAGGTGTAGCATACTATTTTAGAGGAGCAGTTTCAAATAATAATGTTAAATTTGCTGATAAAAACTGGAAAATAGTAAAAATTAATGGTGATGGTTCAGTTAAATTAGTACTTGATAGCACTATTGAAGAATTAAATAAATATTATGAAAGTGATTATGAGTTTGAAAAAAGTAAAATAAATGAAAGTTTAAATAATTGGTATAATACGTATTTAAATGATTATAGTGATTATATAGCATATTATAAATTTTGTAATGACATAGTAACTGAAGAAGAAAGTACAAATTATATAGCTTATAGTAGAGTAATAACTAATAAAATACCAATGTATGTATGCTTAGGAAATAAAGTAAATACAAAAATAGGTTTACTTACAGCTGATGAGGTTTCTATGGCTGGAGCATCACGAGATGAAAATAAAAGTTTTTATCTGTACAATGAAAATATTAAAACAGCATATTATTTAATGACTGGGGCAGAATATAGAAATGGTACATATTATCCATTCTTAGTTGGTGCCGATGGTAGTATTATAACTAATACAGCAGGAAATTTACTTAGAAGTATTAGACCTGTTATTAATATTATTAAGAATGCTAAAGTAATAGGTAATGGTTCTTCAGAAGAACCTTATGAAATAATTACTAATTGACTTAAGAGAATATCTTAAGTTTTTTTTGACATTAGACATATGTAATGTTATAATAAATGTCAATATTTGACATGTGTATATGTCAAATTGACACTTTATACTTTTTATAAAAAAATATAAATAGTATAATGGTATTGGTGGTAGAGATGAAAATATTTAATGATATATATAATTTTATAATGGCTTTGAGATTTGTGGATATAGTATTTTATTTTTCAATATTAATACTTATGATACTCATTGTAATTCTTATTTATTTTATAAGAATAAATAAAATGGAAGAGGATGAGAAAAACAAATTGGGAGAGACTCAAGAGATGAAAATAGCAAAGGAATTAAGGGATAATATGAAGAGTAATGATAAAATGATACAATTTACAGATTATGAAAAAGATCAAGAAGATAAGGCAATAATAAGTTATGATGAACTTTTAAATAAAGAAAATAACAATTATGAACTTAACTATGAAACTGAAGAAATGCATGATGATTTATCTGTAAAAAAGGTTGATTTAGGTAATTTAGTAAATAAGAGCAATAACGCAGTATCAAATTTAGAAGTTAGGGTTATAAGTTTTCAAAAAGAAGAAGCTTTTTTAGAAGCACTAAAGAGATTACAAAAGGAATTGGGATAGGTTATGAAATTTAATATAGTTACATTTGGATGTAAAGTTAATCAATATGAATCAAATATGATGAAAGAAAGAATGCTTTCATCAAATTTTTTCTATACTGAAGAATTAAATAATGCTAACATTATTATAGTAAATACTTGTTCTGTTACTAATGTTGCAGATAAAAAATGTTTAAAGATGATAAGAAGAATAAAAAGAGAATATCCAAATGCTATTTTAGTAGTTGCTGGTTGTAGTAGTCAAAATAAACAAAGTGAGTATGAAAATTTAGACATAGATATACTTATTGGTAATAAAGATAAAAGTATAATAAATGAGCTTATTAAAGAATATATAGATACTAAAAAAAGATATGTTAAGTTTTATAATGATAGAGATTTAAGTTTTGAAGATATGTTAATAAATGATTATAATCACGTAAGAGCTTTTATTAAGATTGAAGATGGTTGTGATAATTTCTGTTCATATTGTATTATTCCTTATGTCAGAGGTTCTGTAAGGTCTAAATCTTTTGATAAAGTAATTGAAGAAGCTAAACATTTAGCATATCATGGTCATAAAGAAATAGTTTTAACTGGTATTCATACTGGTCATTATGAAGATAGTGGACATGATTTAACTGATTTAATCAATGAACTTTCTAAAATTGAAAACTTGAAACGAATTAGAATATCTAGTATTGAAATAACAGAACTTAATGATAAATTTTTAGATATGCTAGGTAAAAATGATAAAGTATGTAATCATTTACATATTCCTCTTCAAGCAGGTAGTGATGAAATACTAAAAAGAATGAACCGTAAATATGATTTAAAATATTATGAAGAAAAAATAAATAGAATTAGAAGCATTAGACCAGATATATCAATATCAACAGATATTATCGTAGGTTTTCCATATGAAACAGAAGAGTTGTTTACTAGTACTTTAAATTTTTCAGAAAAAATGAAATTTAGTAAAATACACGTTTTTCCTTATTCAATTAGAAAAGGTACTGCAGCAGCATCAATGCTTAAGCAAATTGATGAAAGTATAAAAAAAGATAGAGTTAAAAGATTAATGGCTTTAAGTGAAAAAATGGAAGAAGAATATTATAATAAATTTAAGGGTAAAAAATTAGATATTTTAGTAGAAGAAGTAAATGATAATGTAAGTATTGGACACACAAGTAATTATCTAAAAATTGAAGTAAATGAAAAACTAAATAAAAATGAAATCTATACAGTAACATATAATGGAGGAAAATAATGGAAGAACTACAAGATGAAATAACAAGTTTAACAAGTAATGAAGAAGCAAGATATTTTTATCATTTTACAAATGTATCAGGTGATAAAATTTTAGAAGATGGTTTAGTGGTAGCAAACCCTTTATGGGAACAATCATTTTTAGAATTTAGTAAAGAAGAGCTTGCAAATATTGCATCTGTATTAGATGACAATAAAAACACTATAGTTAAAAATAATACAACAATGATTATAGCGGGTGTTTATAAAGATAGTATGGATGGTTTTATAAGAAAATTAAGACCTGAAGAAGGAGCATTTCTAGATTTTGAAGGTGTTGGAGCTCCAGATTATATTGTTGATAGTAATAATTTATTAGGTTATATTGATTTAGAAAATTTAGAATTAATTACAAATGAATATGCTAGTGTTCTAAGTGATAATTTATATTTAGATTAATTTTAATAAATAACTTGATATTTTGAAGTAAGAAGTTTATAATAATGTAAGTATTTGGCATATAAATATGCTAGTAAAAATACATAAAAGGGTATTTATGAATTACATTAAAGGCAAGATTAAAAAGTTAATATTTTATAGTAAAGAAAGTGGCTTTGTAGTCGCTTTATTTCGCGTTAAGGAAAGTAATTTAAATGAAATAAACAATAAAACTATAACTATTACTGGTTCATTTTTAGACCCAAGTATTGATGTTGCTATGACTCTTTATGGTGATTATAAAAAAAATGATAAATGGGGTATGCAATTTGTTGTGGAAAGTTATGAGGTAGATAAACCAACTACAAAAGAAGCAATAATTGACTTTTTATCTAGTCCATTTATTGAAGGATGCGGGGAAGTAACTGCTAAAAGAATAGTGGAAGCTTTCGGAGAAAAATCATTAGATATAATAAAAAATGATAAAGAAAAATTACTTGAAATTGAAGGTTTAACAGAAAAAAGAGCAGAAAAAATACATACATCACTAATTAATTATGATAAAAGTGGTGATACTATATTAAAACTTCAAAATTTAGGTTTTTCTATTGAAGAATGTTATAGAATATATAATTATTTTAAAGATGAAATAGATGAAGTTTTAGCAAATGATTTTTACAAAATAAGTGAAGTTGTAGATTTTAGAAAAGTAGATAGTATCTATGTAAATAATTATGGTGATAAATCCGATGCTAGAGTATTTGCATGTATTT
Source organism: uncultured Erysipelotrichaceae bacterium (assembly GCA_902797105.1). Classification (GTDB taxonomy): domain Bacteria; phylum Bacillota_I; class Bacilli_A; order RF39; family UBA660; genus Onthocola_B. The sequence goes on along the minus strand of CADBRL010000037.1, from coordinate 2,000 downwards.
TAGAAAGTATGAGAATATTATCTTTTGCAAATGGTGATACATTTTATTATGCAGATGAAATAAGAAGTACTATTTTAAAAGAATTTTATATTGAACTTACGGAAGATGTTTTCTTAGAATGTTTAGATTATCTAGAAAATAATAATGATATTGTAAGAATAGATAAAAGAATATATTTAAAAGAATATTATGAAAAAGAATGTAATATAGCTAAGTGTTTAAAGAAAATAGATAGTAAAGCACCAAAAATGTTTTATAATATTGATGAAAAGTTAAAAGATTTAGAAGAAAAATTAAAAATAGATTATAATGAAACACAAGAAAAAGCTATAAAAAGTGCTTTAAATAATAATATAACAATTATATCCGGGGGACCTGGAACAGGTAAAACAACTATTATTAATGCTATAGTTAAGCTATATATAGAAAAAGAAAAATTAGGACCAGCAGATATAATGGAAACTATAGCGCTTTTAGCACCGACTGGAAGAGCTGCTAAAAAGATGAATTCATCAACAAGTATTCCAGCTTATACAATACATAGATATTTAAAATGGTATAAAGATAGTAATGAATTTGTATATAATGAATATAATAAAACTCATCATAAATTAATTATAGTAGATGAAGTAAGTATGATAGATGTTGATTTATTTAATGCTTTACTTAATGGTATTAGCTCAAATGTCAAACTAATACTAGTTGGGGATACATTCCAACTTCCAAGTGTGGGTCCAGGGCTTGTTTTAAATGACTTAATTGATAGTGATTTCTTTAATTATGTACCACTTAATCAAATTTATCGCCAAAGTGATAATTCCTATATACCATTTTTAGCTAAAGAAATTAAAAATAATGATTTAAGTGAAGAATTTCTAACTAAAAAAGATGATTATAACTTTGTTCAGGTAGACTCAAGTAATATAAAAAGTGCGATAAAACAAATAACTGATATCTCTCTTAAAAAAGGTTTAGATGAAAGAAGTGTTCAAGTTTTAGCACCTATGTACAAAGGAGAAGCTGGAATAGATGCTTTAAATAGTACTTTACAAGAAATATATAACCCACCAGATAGAAAAAAAGAAGAAGTTATTTATGGTGAATATATTTATCGTGAGAAAGATAAAGTACTGCAACTAGTTAATGACTTAGATAATAATGTTTTTAATGGAGATATTGGTTTTATAGAAAGTATAAATGGCAATAAAATAATAATTAATTTTGATGGCAATAGAGTAGAATATGATAAAAAAGATTTAAAACAAATAAAACATGCTTATGCTATATCTATTCATAAGAGCCAAGGTAGTGAATTTACTCATGTTTTAATGCCGATATCAAAAAGTTATTACAAAATGCTTTATAATAAACTTATTTATACTGGTGTAAGTAGGGCTAAGAAAAGTCTTACTTTAGTAGGAGATGCTGCAGCTTTCCAAAGAGCAGTAGGTAATAATTATTCTTCTGGAAGAAAAACAAGTTTAAAAGAACAAATTACTATAGTATATAATAATTAAATTTGGACATACTACCTGTAGAGGTGGAAAAATGAAAAACATGTTTAAAGCTATGATGGTAGTGGGCACGATGGCAGGTGTAGCAGGTGGTATTTATTTAATGAATGATAAAAAAGCTATGAAGAAAGCTGGTAAAAAAGTAATAAGTGCCATGGATAGTGCAGAGTCAATGATAGCTAAAAAAATAAACTAGAATTTTCTTATAAAAAAGTGACTGTAAACCGGTAATAAAAAGTGGATATGTTGCTTTTTTTTTGGTTTATAATTAGTATATAGTAAAGTAAATATCAAGTGTGATATTGTTGAAAAGGAGTAAGGATTACTATGAAAAATAATAAAAATAAAGCAATAATACTAACAATAATAGCAGTGGCAACATTAGTTATTTTAGTGGGAGGAGCAACATATGCGTATTTTCAAGCTCAAACTGGGGCTAGTAAATCAACTGATGTAAAGGTTACAACATATACAACAGATGTATTT
>CADBRL010000036.1 GCA_902797105.1 uncultured Erysipelotrichaceae bacterium | reverse complement strand
GCGGGTTTACCACTGCTACTGATGTTATTCGTATTTTCATGTATAATAACACTTGTACAACCAACAGTATTATTTAGTTATGATATAGTATCTGGGGTAATTATAAAACTTATGAATGCTGGTATATCACCAGAATTTACTGAGCTTGTCTTTAGACTTGGAAGTAGTGTAGCACTTGGACTTACACCAGTATTTGCATATTTTGTAGTATATTTAGCATATTTAGAAAATTATAATCAAAGTAATAAACCAATTACTTTGAAAGAAGCTATTAAGTATCAACTTCCATATGCTGGAGTAACATTTGCTTTATACATAGCATTTATTATTGTTTGGTATATAGTTAAATTTCCAATAGGAATTGGTACATTCGTAGGATTGGGGGCATAAATTATGGGACTTAAAGCAGGAATAGTAGGTTTACCTAATGTTGGAAAATCAACATTATTTAATGCAATAACAAAACAAAATATTTTAGCAGCAAATTATCCTTTTGCAACAATAGAACCTAATGTAGGGATAGTATTTGTACCAGATAAAAGAGTAGATTATTTAGCTGATTTATACAAACCCAAAAGTATCGTACCAACTACATTTGAGTTTACTGATATAGCAGGTTTAGTAGCGGGAGCATCAAAAGGTGAAGGACTTGGTAATAAATTTTTATCACATATTAGAGAATGTGATGCCATAGTTGAAGTCGTAAGATGCTTTAGTGACCCGAATGTAACACATGTAACTGGTAAAGTTGACCCTATCGGGGATATCGAAGTAATAAATATAGAGTTAGTACTTGCTGACTTAGAAGTAATAAATAATAGAATAGAAAAAATAGAAAAGAAAGCAGTTACAACAAAAGATAAAGAAGCTTTAGAAGAAGTAAATGTTTTAAAGAAATGTAAAACAGCTTTAGAAGCAAATACACCACTTAGAAGAATATCATTTGATAAAGATGAAAGAAAAATTCTAAAGAATTTTAGTTTCTTAACAATAAAACCAATTATTTATGTTGCTAATGTTAATGAAGATGATGTAGCAGTTGGTGATAATGAATATTCAAAAATGGTTAAAAATTATGCCGAAAGTGAAGGATCTGGAGTTATAGTTATGTGTTCTAAATTAGAAGCAGACTTAGCTGGACTTGAAGATGAAGAAAAGAATTTATTTTTACAAGAAGTGGGTATAAAAAATAGTGGTCTTGATAAACTAATTTTTGCTACATATAATTTACTAGGACTTGCAACATTCTTTACTGCAGGTTCTGATGAAGTAAAAGCATGGACCTTCAAAGTTGGTATGAAAGCACCAGAATGTGCAGGAATTATCCACAGCGACTTTGAACGTGGATTTATAAGAGCAGAAGTAATGAGTTTTACAGACTTAGAAGCTTGTGGTGATGAAAAGCTTGTTAAAGAAGCTGGACGCCTTCGAGTTGAAGGCAAAGAATATGAAATGCAAGATGGAGATATTTGTTATTTTCGATTTAATGTTTAGAAAAGGAGGAATGGAAAATGGAAGATAATAAGTTAATAAGCAAATCATTCTTATGGATGTGTATTGGTCTATTAGTAACATTTGTTACAGGATTTGGTGTAGCTAGTAATGAAAGAATGCTAGAAAACATATTTAATGGAAATACATTTTGGTTATTTGTAGTTCTAGAATTTGTTTTAGTAATAGTACTTTCATGGAGATGCATGAAGATGAGCCCAGTAGCAGCTAAGATATGTTTTATACTATATGCATTTGTTAGTGGTCTAACATTTTCAAGTATCTTTGTAGTATATGACATAGCAAGTATAATGATGGTATTCTTAGTAAGTAGTGTTATATTTGGGGTTATGGCTTTCATTGGTTATAAAACAAATGTAGACTTATCAAAATTAGGATTTTACTTAATGATGGGCTTAATAGCAGTTATCATTGTATCAGTAATCAACATTTTTATTGGTAGCAATGGCCTTGAAATGGCATTAAGTATTATCTGTGTACTTTTATTTATTGGTATTACAGCATTTGATGTTCAAAAAATTAAATCTCTTGAAGGAAGTGGACTTCCAGAAGACAACTTAGCTATTTATGGTGCTTTAGAATTATACTTAGATTTCATTAATATTTTTATTGACTTAATAAGAATTATTGGTGAAAACAAAGATTAGGTTGGTAATATGGATACAAGTTTAAAAAGAATTATAGCTTTTGTAATAGATATAGTTATTATTTCTTTAATATTTAAAGCAGTTAGTGTTTTACCAATTGATTCATATAAAGAAAAATACAATGAAACATACAAAAAATATACTGAAGTAATCGGTGATAACAAAGAAGTTAGTGATGAAAATAAAGATGAAATAATAGAACTTAATTATGAAATATATAAATATAGAACATATAGCTCAATTATTTC
>CADBRL010000035.1 GCA_902797105.1 uncultured Erysipelotrichaceae bacterium | reverse complement strand
GTCAACTTCACTTATAAACATATCATAATCTCTTACATATAAAATATTTTCACCATACAAAGCCCTATAAACAACCATTTTTTTATCAGTCTCACTATTTATAGCAATATCTAAAACTAAATATAAATCTCCTTTAAAATGTTTATAAACTCTATTTAATTCAAGGCTTCTCATGAGTTATGCTGCAGTAAAGCCTCCATCAATTGGCACAATTGCACCAGTAATAAATGTCGCATCATCACTAAGCAAATAACAAATTAAATTAGCAATTTCTGTATCTTTACCTAGTCTACCAACAGGAAGTTGATTTGCCATAGCATCTTTCATATCCTTTGGAACTTCAGCAAGTATTGGTGTATCAACATAACCAGGTGCAACAGCATTCACTCTGATATTATCACGAGCATAAGTAAGGGCAAGTGACCTAGTCATTTGATTTATAGCGCCTTTACTAGCTGAATAAGCAAAACTCATCGTCGTACCAACTAAACCATACATTGATGAAGTATTAACAATAGCACCTCCACCAGTTTTAAGCATTTCGCTAATGACATATTTATTCATTAAAAATACACCAGTTTGATTAACTCCAATAACTTTATTCCATTCATCAACACTAACTTCATGAGCTTTATTAGGTCCTCCCCCAACACCAGCATTAGCAACAAGTAAATCAATATGACCAAATTTTTCTTTTATCTCATTTACACATTTTTGCACATCAGTATCACTAGAAACATCACATCTAATACCCACTGCATCATTATTTAATGTTTTAGCTATATCACTTACATTTTCATTCCAATCCACTAAAACAACTTTAGCACCTTCACTTAATAATTTTCTAGCTGTTGCAAGACCAATACCACTTGCTCCCCCAGTAATAACAGCAACTTTTTCATTAAACATATCTTAATCACTCCTTTATTTATTATGTCTAACTTTTATTTTTTTAAACTACTTTCTCCTGTTTTATAATTTATATCAATACCATTTTGAATATTATAAACAAATACATTAAATAAAATACCTTCACCATTATCTTCAACAGATTTAGCTTCTATAATAACACCTGTTGCAAGTAAATTATCATCTTTATATACTGGCGTAACTCTATAAAGAACATGATTATTAGTACTTTTAATATAGTCAGCAACTTTATTTTCAAAATCAAGCATACCTTTTATGTTCATTTGTCTTGTACAAGTAATTAAGTTTTTGGGATTAGCATTTTCCCCAGTTAACTGATAACCGATTAAATGACATCTGTTATATAAGTATTTGCCATCAACAATATCATACTTTATAGTATGCCAACCTGAAGGTTTAATCATCCCAATAGAACCTCTTTTTTCTGTAGGCATTAAATCCATTCCAACATTAGCAAAAGCAACTCCAGCTCTACCTAAACTATCAAGTTCGCTATAATTTTCAAAAGACTTAGATGTATCAATTTCTTCAAAAACCGGAATATTGCCATTAAGTTCAATATAATTATAACCATTAAACTTATCAATATCAGATATATAATAATTATAATTATTATCACTATTAACATAACTACTACTTTCATCTGTATAATAGGTATATAAACCAACAATTAATGTTAAAAGCAAACTAGTAACAAACATATAAATGCTCTTATTTTTTTTCTTCATAATATCCTCTCATTCTTAATTATATAGCATTTTTAGCTAATTTCAAGCAAAAATACAGCTTTTTTTGTTAAATTGTGTCCATAAGTGGCTTGTAATTTTTTTATATTATGGGATAATATATCCGAGGTGTAAAGTATGGCTGTTTATAGTTATCAAGAATTACAAGAAAAAATTGCAAAATGCAATAATGATGACCTATATTATAGAATATGTAGAAATATCAAAAAACTAAGAAAAGAAAAGTACAGAGAATTTAAGAAAATAGGTTCAAACAGTACAATCAATCCTTATACTACAGAAAATATTGCCGCATTATTAGATTATAATCATACACACTACAAAAGATTTGAAAGTGAAAATGATTCAACTAAGAAAATGCCATTAAAGAAAATAGTTCTACTATCTATAATACTAGAAACTTCTATTGAAGACTTAATGAAATAACGTTTCAAAATTTGAAACGTTATTTTTTATTTTTTATCTAGTTTTATTTCTATAATATTCTTCAAGAGTAATATTTTGTTCATATAATTCCTTAGCAAGTTCTAAACCAACAAATCTAAAATGCCATGGTTCAAAATTAAATCCCGTAATTTCTTCTTTACCTTTAGGATATCTAAGTATAAACCCATATTTCCAAGCATTTTCTTTAAGCCAAATTGCTTCTTTATCATCTTCTTTTACATTATCATCATAAATTCCATTTTCATAATATGCAAAATCTACAGCAAGTCCAGTTTGATGTTCTGATGCTCCAGGTAAAGCAATTAACTTATAAGCTTCATTTCCTTTTTCAGAAATTAATTTATCAAGTATCATTTGTTGATAATAACCACTTCTATAAGCACTATCCACTATTAAAGGTAAACCTAGTTTATGAGCATCACTAATTAAAGCATTTATATAAGGTTTTACTTCTACTCTAAGCATAGGTTTTATATTATCAATTAAATAATTATGAAAATTATTTTCATTATTATCAACAATATACATATTCTTAGGAATATAATCAATACTTAACATATTTTCTTTATTAACTAAAACATCAATATTTAAATCATCCATAAAGCACTTCCTTTATTATTATATGATAAATTAAAACCTAACGTTATAGTTAGGTTTTATATTATTTATTCGGATCAACAATTATTTTAACTGCTGAATCTTTACCACTTGTAAGTCTTTCATAAGCTTTTTGAACACCTTCTAAAGGCACAATATCATCAACAAACTTCATAGCATTTAACTTTTTATTAGCAATTAAATCAATACAAGCTTTAAATTCATCATAAGTATAAGCAATAGCACCTTGAACAACTAATTCTTTCATAACAGCCATAACTGTATAAGTTGGAACAGCATCGGTAGCAACACCAACTAAAACTACAATTCCACCTGGTTTAACCATTGTAATTGCACTATTAACTGCAGCACTATTACCACAACATTCAATAACAACATCGAAACCACCATTAGTTTTTGCCATCATATCAGGTACTAAATTTTCATCTAAGGCATTTCTCCATTCATCAGCAACACCTAGTTTAACTGCTTTTTTACCTCTTTCTTCATTAGTTTCCGTAACAACTACTCTACTAGCACCTTCAAGTTTAGCAAACATAGCACTAACAAGACCAATAATACCTCCACCAATAACTAAAACATCATCTCCAACAGCAATTCTTCCTAAATGAGCTGCATGAAGACCAACCGCCGTAGGTTCAACCATAGCAACTTCTTCATCTTTCATATTATCAGGAACTTTAATAACCATATCACTTCTAACAGCAATCC
>CADBRL010000034.1 GCA_902797105.1 uncultured Erysipelotrichaceae bacterium | reverse complement strand
TCCATAACCTATGTCATAAGCCCAGCCATCACCACCGATTGCCCAGACCGTCCTTGCAGGGACATAATCTATTAAATCATTCAATTCCTTTGGAAGTGTTTTTCCAGTTAACTCTTTTTTAATTTGGTTAGTAACTTCAAAATCATTTTCATTTTCTAGCCACTTTGTGAATAAATCCTTTACATCAATTTCAACAGAATTAATTGTTTCTTCCATAATATGCTTTATTCTTTCTCTTTTTTGTTTGTAAGAAATATGAATACCTAAAGCAAATTCAGCATTATCTTCAAATAATGAGTTTGCCCATGGAATGCTGTATGGTGTTGATGGTGTGGAACCGCCATAAATACTTGAACAACCTGTGGCATTGGCAATAACTAATTTTTCACCAAGAATTTGAGTTAGCATTTTAATATATGGTGTTTCTCCGCATCCAGCACAAGCTCCAGAAAATGCAAATAATGGTTTTTCTAGTGCTACTCCCTTAATTGTAGTTTTTGGAAGCGGATTTATACTTTTAATAGCATCAAAGTCCATACTTGTTTTTTCTACTTTTTCAACCATTTCTAAGGCTTTTTTACCCATTTTACCTGGACAAACACTTGCACATACTCCACAACCAGTGCAATCTTTTTCACTTATCTTTATAGAATATTTAAGTCCATCTTGACCAATAAATGGAATGCCATCAGCATCTTCCTCATTTGCTATTGCCCTGATGACAGCATGTGGACAAGCTAAGGCACACATACCACACTCTATACAATTTTCAGATATCCATTTTGGCACAATATTTGAAATATTTCTCTTTTCATTATTGGTTGTTGCACCAGGAAAACGCCCAAATGCATAATCCATTAGCATACTTACAGGTATTTCATTACCTCTTCGTTCATTTATCATATTTATAACATTATCATCAATTATGCTTATTGTTTCGTCATATTCATGTGTTATTTTAAGTTCTTTTAAATTTGATAAAGCTTCATGCATTGCTAAAATGTTATTGTTAACTATATCTTCACCTTTTGTGGCAAAAGCTTTTTTAATTGAATCTTCAAGCATAGATGTGGCATCTTCAACATTAAGCAAATTAAGAATTAATTCTTCCATTATTTTACTTATTTTACCTTTTAAATGATTTTTACTAGCAATATTTTCAGCATCTATATAATATACTTTAATATTTTTCTTAAAAATAGTATTTTTTACTTTAGTTGGAAGTAATTTTAGTAACTCTTCTTCATTTTTTATAGTGTTAATAAGTAATGTTCCATTTTCTTTTAGATTGTCTATAATATCAAACATTCTAAAGTAAATATCCTTGGTAACAACAGTTATTTCTGGATGTGTTACATAGTATGGTTCATTTATTTTGCTATCTCCATATCTTAAATGAGAGATAGTTACACCCCCACTTTTCTTAGAGTCATATTCAAAATATCCTTGCACATATAAATCTTTGCTAGCATGTAATATTTTTAATAAATCTTTGCTGGCGCTTACCATTCCATCACTACCAAAGCCCACTATTTTTATTTCTTTGTTATTATTTTCTATTTCGATATGTTCTTCTTTTAAACTTAAATTTGTTACATCATCATTTATACCAATTGTAAAGTTGTTTTTTGGGCTTTCTTCAAGCATTTTATAAACACTATATATTTCACTTGGAGTTGTATTCTTACTTGATAAACCATATCTTCCACCATAAACGTTTATATTTTTATCTTTTAGAATGCTACATACATCTAAGTATAAAGGTTCACCAGTTGAACCTGCTTCTTTAGTTCTGTCTAATACTGCGATTTTTTTAACAGACTTAGGTAAAACATTTAAGAAATATTCTTTACTGAATGGTCGATATAAATGAACTTCGATTAAACCAACGTTGCCTAGTTTATCTACTACTTCTTTAATTGTATCAGTGACACTACCCATGGCAATTATAACATTTTTAGCATCACTTGCTCCATAATAATTAAATGGTTTATAATCTGTGTGCATTATTTCATTTATTTTTTGCATATAATCATTTACAATATCTGGCATAGCATCATAGTATTTATTTCTTGCTTCCATGCATTGGAAATAAATATCTTCATTTTGAGCCATCCCATACTGATATTTCTTACCAACATTTAAACATCTATCCTTAAATTTATTGATTGCATCATGGTCCACTAAAGATAGAAGTTTATCTTCTGGTAATTCTTCGATTGTGTTTAGTTCATGACTTGTTCTAAACCCATCAAAAAAATGCACAAATGGAAGACTTCCTTTTATAGCTGAGAGATGGGCTACCGCTGCTAAGTTTTGAGCATCAAATACACTAGATGATGCAAGAAGACAAAATCCAGTTTGACGTGTGGCATAAATATCTTGATGGTCACCAAATATTGATAAAGCATGCGTTGCTAAAGAACGTGATGCTACATGTATTACTGCAGGTAACATTTCTCCAGCTATTTTATACATGTTTGGTATCATTAAAAGAAGACCTTGACTAGCTGTGAATGTTGATGCTAAAGAACCTGATAAAAGAGCGCCATGTAACGCACCAGCAGCTCCAGCTTCTGACTCCATTTCTAATACTTTAGGTTTATCATTAAATATATTAAGCAAATTAGTGCTTGTTAATGCATCAATGTTTGACGCCATCGGACTTGATGGTGTTATGGGATATATACTGCATACTTCACTAAAGTAATATGCTACTTTACTACAAGCATTATTGCCATCTACTATTTTTTTCATTTTATCACCAATTATATTATAAAATAAAAAAGACTAAATAACTAGTCTCTTTTTAATTTTTCTTCAATTCTCATTAGTCTATTGTATTTTGCAATACGTTCACCACGACACATTGAACCTGTTTTTATAAATGGTATTGCTAAGCCTACAGCTAAATCTGCAATAAAGGTATCTTCTGTTTCACCACTTCGATGTGAGATAATTGTTTTATAATTATTTTTCTTAGCAAGCACAATAGTTTTAATCATTTCACTTACTGTACCTATTTGATTAGCTTTTAGTAAAATGGCATTGCCAGCATGCATTTCTATACCTTTTTCTAAATATTTTTCGTTGGTTACAAAGTAGTCATCACCTACTATCATAATACGACTTCCTACTAAAGATGTAAATTTAGCAAGTGTTTCAAAATCGTTTTCATAGAATGGGTCTTCAATACTTAAAATTGGGTATGCATCTATTAATTTTTCATAAAATGTTATTAATTCTTCACTAGTGAATGATTTTCCATCTAATTTATAAGTATTAGTTTCTTTATCATAAAGTTCACTAGCTGCTACATCTAAAGCAATAAAAATATCTTCACCTGGTTTATATCCAGCTTTTCTAATAGCTTCCATAATAAAGTCTAAAGCCATTGTATTATTATTTAAATTCGGAGCAAAGCCGCCTTCATCACCAACACCTACAGCAAAGCCATTGATACTTAAAAGTTTTTTTAGAGTATGAAATACTTCAGATGCTGCTCTTACTCTTTCTTTAATGCTTTTCATAACAGGCATAATCATGAATTCTTGGATATCAATATTATTTACAGCATGGGCACCACCATTTATAATGTTAATCATTGGTATTGGCATTGTTACATTTCTGTTTGATACATATTCGTAAAGTTCTTTATCATTTGCTTTAGCCAAGCATTTTAAACATGCAAGTGATACAGCCAATATAGCATTTGCACCTAAGTTGCTTTTGTTTTCGGTACCATCTAATTTTATTA
>CADBRL010000033.1 GCA_902797105.1 uncultured Erysipelotrichaceae bacterium | reverse complement strand
TATAACAATTTCTCCTGTATCGCCATACTTTACTTTTTTTCTTGTATTTGGATCAATTATTTTAATGTAATTACCTGCAAGAGGAATTCCTACAGATCCAGATTTATTTACATGATCATGTGCCATAGTAACGCAAGCTAAAGCTTCTGATAGTCCATAACCTTGTGTTATACGGGCAGTGGAATTATGATCAGATAAATACTTATTGATTTTATCTTCTAAGTTTTTTGGAAGTAAATCTCCTCCACTAATTACATACTTTAAAAAAGATAAATCTAAGTTTTTTTCATTATTACTATTTGATAAAGCTTCAAATAGTGTTGGTACTCCAAGTACACAAGTAGGTCTTGTTTCTTTAAATAATGTATCAAATTTTTTTGCATTAAATCTTGGTACTAATATAGTTGAACAACCTAGTGCAAGAGGAGTATGCATAAGTACACTAAGACCAAATCCATGAAAATTAGGCATAATAGCAAGGGCTGAATCTCCAGGAGTAAGTCTAATTAAATCTATTTGTTCTCCTTTTGCTGCAAATATAAATGCTCTATTTTGAATTACTACATTTTTAGGTTTACCACTCGTTCCTCCAGAATGAAGTATTACTGCTGGAGTATTTTTACCATATTTTATATCTGGTACATCTTTTTTAAATTTAGATTTAAATATAAACTTAGACCACTCCATATATAATTTATCTTTTGGATGATGATTAAATTTTCTTAATTGACTTAAATCATAAATAATACTTTTAAATTTATTTAATGAATCTCCAGGGCTTACAAATATTACTTTTCTAACTTGTAATGTTTTTATAAATCCTTTAATTTTTTCATACTGTGCATCATAAATAATTAAATATTTACTATTAGTAGAAATAAGAGTTTCTTTTATTTCTTCTTCTGCAGATAAGGGATGTGTCATATTAGCAATTGCCCCTATTTTATTTAATGCATATAAGCTTATTAAAGCTTCAGGTACATTAGGAAGAAGTATAGTTACTATATCTCCTTTTCTTACTCCTAAATCATAAAAGCCTTTTGCGCATCTATCTATTTTTTTCAAAAGCTTAGTATATTTTATTTTTCTTCCCATATATTGTATAGCTACATTTTTAGGATATTTCTTAGTAGATAGTTTTACTTGATCATACATACTTATATTAGGAATTCTATAATTAAGTTCTTGACTAGTATAAAATTTAGCCCAAGGTGCATCTAACTTTTTCTTTCTCCTAAAAATATCAAATATTGACATTATTTACCTTCTTTCAGCATATTACTTATTATTGTTTGTAGTCTTTTGTTTTCATTTTCTAAATAATTATTAATGCTTATTGCTTTTCCAAAAGTTATTTTTAAGTCTTTAGAAAACATTTTATACTTTCCACTTATAGCAAAAGGAACTATTTTAGTATTTGTATCACTAGCTATTTTTACAGCTCCTATTTTAAATGGTAAAAGAGTCTTACTATCTTTTCTAGTTGTACCTTCTGGAAATATGCCTATTACTTTGTCATTTTTAAGATAGTTCTCTGCCATTTCTATAGGTTTATGATCATGTATTTTTCTATTTACTGGTATTAATCCTAAGTTAGAAAAAATAATTTTTTTAGGTCCTTTCCATAATTCTTGTTTAGCTAAAAAATGAATACTTCTTTTAGTAGATGACATAAGTAGTATACAATCTAAATTATTAGTATGATTTCCTGCTAGTATAACTTTTCCATCTTTAGGAATATTATCTTTACCTATTATTTTAGGTCTATAAACTATAGTAAATAAACACTTAACTATAGGTCTTATTATTTTATAAAATTTCGAATCATTATACTTCTTTTCCATATTGTCACCTTAATTATATTCATCATTAATTATTATATCAAATTTAAATATCAATTTCAAATTAAAAAAATCTTCTTAACGAAGATTAAAATCTATAATGGCGGAGCAGGAGGGATTTGAACCCTCGCACCAGTATTCCCGGTCTACACCCTTAGCAGGTGTGTCCCTTTCAATTTACTACCACCATTTTAATTTTTTACAACCCTTGATTTACCCTTATTTTATGGGCTTTTTCAAAGTTTAATAACATTTATTTTTATTTTCGTGAACTTGATTTTAAAAATTGGTGCCATAAATTGGTGCCATTTTTTTAATTTTTAGATATTTTTTGCGATTTTATCAAAAACATTAGCACATTTTAATTTATCATTTTCAAATGTATGTGTATAAATATCACTTGTAATGTTTATACTAGCATGACCTAATCTTTCACTAACAGCCTTTATATTTACACCATCACTAATCATTAGACTTGCTGATGTATGCCTTAAATCGTGAAATCTTATGTGTTCTAAACCATATTTTTTAGTTATTTTAGTAAAAACTTTATAACAAGTGCTTGGGTTCATATGCTCTCCATTTTCAGCAGTGAATATTCTATCAGTTCCTTTCCACTTGCTACCTAACTCTTTAATATAGTTATCTTGCCACTCTTTATATTCTTTCATAACACCTATAGTTTCTTCACTTAAGAATATAACTCTATTTGATGAGTTTGTTTTGGCTTTTTTCTCATCAACAACACCTTTAATAACTTTTAAAGAGTTATCTATCTTTAAAGTTCGTGTTTCAAAGTTTAAATCACTCCACCTTAAAGCCGATATTTCGCCCCTACGAGCACCACTATCTAAAGCCAACCTAATTAAAGCCCTATATTTAATACACTCATTATTTAAACAAGATATTAATTCATTTACTTGTTCTAAATTATAGAACTTTCTTTCAACAAGTTCTTTTTTAGGCTTATGTGCTTTCAAGTTTGGGTTTTTATCAATAAACTCCCATTTTAAGGCTTGATTATACATAGCATTAATAAGTTTATAATAATCATACATAGAATTATAACTTAATTGTTTGCCTTTTTGACCTTTCCTTAACTTTTGATACATATTATCTAACATAGCAGGAGTAATTTTACTTAACTTATAATTTCCTAATAAAGGTAATATGTTTTTTAATAATCTCTTATAGTTATTAATTGTTACTAAACCGATATTGCCTTCACAATGTTTTTTAATAAATACTTTGCTATATTGCTCAAAAGTCAATTCCTTAACACTAACAGTTTCGCCTTTGTGATAATACTTTTTAGTAAGTTCGGCATCTTTAACTTTAACTTCGGCTAAAGTTCCTATAAATGTTCTTGTAATTCTTTGTCTTTTACCTAAAATATCTACACCAAGTTCAATAGTAATCTTATATTTTTTCTTGCCATTTTTAGCAATTCCAACTTGTTTATACCCCATAATAATTAACTCCTTTCAAATAAGGGTATAATATGTATTGCTACATATATATTATACCACTTTTTCCTTTATTTTCCTAGTAAAATATAGAACTTATGCTCTCTTGTTCGGCTAATTTTTCAACCCATTTATTAATCTCTATTAAGTCAAACATAATTCTATTTCCTAATCTAAAGTTAGGTATTCTTTTTTCCCTAACTAATTTTCTAATCTCTGATACTGATATTTTTAAATATGAAGATAAATCTTTAATATTACATATTTCTTTTGTCATAGTAATTGCTCCTTTCAAAAAAATACTTTTTGTTCGAACAACTACACTATACCGACAATTAGGTATTAAAACGAGCAACAAAAAAAGCCCCATTTTTAAAATATGGAGTATTGAAAATAAAGGGTAAAACACAAAAAAAGTTCATTATTTCGGACAAAAATAAGTAAAATACAACACAAAAAAGTTGCTGAAAAACTATTTTTTTTTACTCAAAAACCTAGTATGATTAAATCACAAAGCAAGTCGACGAGTTTTGTAAAATCGGAAAGGAGTTGTTGATATGATAGATATTTTAGACATAAGACAAGAGATGATAAAACTTATGGTAAATAAATATGCTGGTAAAGAATTAAGCAATAAAGAACTAAATAAGTTTTATAAATATCTTAATCTTGAGTTTAAAAATAATAATTCAAAAAATAATCTTGATAATAGATTAAATAGTTTTTATAAGATTATTCAAAAGCAATATGATGATTTTATAAAACTAAACGATATTATAACTCAATTAGACTAATCTAAAAGTTAGTTAAAACAAATAAAGACCTTATACAAGCAATATTAGACTTTAAAAGTTTAATCTTGCTTGTAAAGGCAATTAAAAATTATATAGAAAGAAAGGAATTAAGAATTATGAAAAAAAATAAAAGATATACATTAAACCAATTAGAAAGAATATTTGAAAATTATAAAGAAAGATACAATGTTGAAAATTGTTTTGAACTATTTAAAATGTTTAATATAAAAACAAAAACTGATGAAAGTGGCTTATATTTTATTATTGAAGATTAAGTTGTCTATGATAAGATAACTTTTTTT
>CADBRL010000032.1 GCA_902797105.1 uncultured Erysipelotrichaceae bacterium | reverse complement strand
TATTTTAAAATCTAGTAATTCTAAATTATTTACACCTTGGTATGTTTGAATAAATGGAGTAGTGTAACCTGCAAAATTTCCATTTTCATCATACACAATTCTTTTTGGCATCAATATATTTGTAGTGGGTATATGACTTAAAAATTTAGCAGTTTCTTCATTTAAAGACTTATGATTTAAATCACTACCATTATATATTTTAACAGCTTCATTTGTGTTCTTTTTATAATAAACATTACCTTCTTTTCCCGAACCTAAAAGTAAGGTTGGTGCAAAGGCTTCCCTAGTATTACCTATAAAGTACATATAAAATCCCCCTTGTTATGTAAATATTATACGCTATAATATGGCTTTTGTCAAATTTCTGAGTTCTTTTATGAAGATTGATTTCTTAAATAAGGGTACAAGTATATAAACTTTATTTTTAGTTCTGGTTAAAGCTACATAAAATAATCTTCTTTCTTCGGCATAAAGATATGATTTATCTGATGGATGAAGTTCTTCAAGTAAATTAGAATTAATTATTTTGTTAGGAAACCCATATATATCATCAGTCATATTTATAAGTATGACATTATCACTTTCTAATCCTTTTGATGCATGAACACTCATAAATTCTGGAATATTTTCATCACTAAACTTATTTATATCAAAGTTATTTCTTCCTAGAACTAAAAGAGAACCTTTATTTCTTATTTTGTTATAAAGTTTTTTAAAAGCTTTTTTAGGTTTCAAATAATAAATAAATTCTACAGGTTTATCAATATGTTTATTACTTATTAATTCCTTATTTATTTGACTTTTATTTTTCATAACAAATTTTGAACTTATATTTATTAACTCTTTGCTGTTACGATAGGTATATTTTAGCTTTAAAATAGTGGAATTAGGTATTAATTTAGTAAAATTTAAAAATATATTTAGATTGCAACCTGAAAAGTGATATATTGATTGATAATCATCTCCGACACAAAAGAGGGTAGCATCACTTATATCCCTTATTTTATTTATTAAGTTAAATCTAATATTTGATGTATCTTGAAATTCATCCACGATAATATATTTATATTTAGTGGGTTTATTTAAAACTTCAGTTGCTTTAATTATTAAATTATCAAAATCAAAGGAATTACTAGATATTAAATCATTTTCATATATACATTTAATAATATAAGTATATTTACTTAAAAAAGAATTTGTTTTAAATAACTTTTTAAAATCATCTTTAGTCTTATTATTAGTTTTAAATATTTTAATTAAATTAATAATTAATTTTTTAAATTCTATATAGTCATAATTATTTAAAAAATCTTCATAACTATATTTTCTAAAATATTTAAGTATTTCATTAATATATTCATTATTTTGTAAACTTTTAAAAAATTCATCTGTTACAAAATCTAGATAATTATCACTTACCAATTTATAATTTATATGATATTCATCTAAAATACTCATTGCCAGTTTATGGAAAGTCATAATATTTATTTTATAATTAATTCTTTTTTTGAGGTCATTTACACTTTTATTTGTAAAGGAAATAACTAAAATTTCATTTTCTTTTAAATGCTTTTCTTCGATTAAATATTTGATTTTTTCAGTGATTGTATAGGTTTTACCTGCACCAGCACCAGCAATTAAAAGTAAATTTTTATCGCATTTTATAGCTTCAAGTTGATATTCATCTGGTTTCATTTTTTTATTGTCTCTTTGGTAAAATAATTTTATCATATTGCAAAAAAGAAGTCTATACCTTATAATAATTTTACGAGGTAAAAAAATGAAGTATGAAACAATATTAGAAATAGATTTAAAAAAATTAAAAAATAATATAAATAAACTTATTAAAAGTTATGATGATTATAAATATAAAATAGTGGATTTAAAAGACAATGCTCATGGAATGGGTTTTGGTATTGTAAATACACTCGTTAACTGCGGTATTAATTATTTACTAGTGGGCTCTTTAAAAGAAGCTTTAGAGGTAAGAAAACTTAATAAAGAAGTTGGAATACTTGCAAGTTTATATGTTACAATGGATGAAATATATGATTGTATCAATAATAATATAACTATCACTATTTACAATAAAAAATATATAGATTTATTATGTAGTTTAGAATTAAAGGATGATTTAAATGTTGAAATATTAATAGATAATGGTTCTAATTTACAAGGAGTAAATAAAAAAAGTGACTTAGAGTATATTATAAATAAAATAAATGAAACAAAACATATAAAACTAGTGGGAATATATTCTGACTTAACATCTTTTGGCATTGAAGACAAGTTTTATTATAAAGAAGTAAATAATTTTCTAAAAATAGTAAAACCATATATAAATAATGATTTAATTATTCATTTAAATGAACCAATTATGTATCATAGTAAAATAAAATATATAAATGGTATTAGATTTGATTTATCAGTGCTTGGTATTGAAGAAAATATAAATGATGATATATTTACAAAGGGTAGAATTAAAAAAATAGAAAAAGAATATGGCACTTTAGAGTTTCCTAATATAGATTTAGAATTAATATTTAATATAACTAGTGAAGTAATGGAAGTAAAAAAAGTAACTAAAGGTACACTAGTAGGAAGAAGTTATATTGCTAAAGAGGATATGTACGTGGGTATAATACCTATTGGTCATAAAGATGGTATAACTAAATCTATAAAATATGTAGGTATAAATAAATTTAAAAGAGAAATACTTTCTGATGATATAGATAAGTTATATGTTAAAATAGATGAAAATGTCTTTATTAAAGATAGGGTATATATTTTAAATGAAGAAAGAGATATTTATGATTTTTTAAAGAATTTACATACAAATAGATATTATTTAATGAGTATTTTAAATAGAAATTTAACTAAAAAATTAATTAATGAAGAAAAAAATAATGATAATTTATTATAATTGCCATTACGAAAAAAGTACATAAACGGAAAAAATTCGTAATGATATTGACAAAAAAGACTTAATATGATACAATTTGATTACGAAAAAAGTACATAAACGGAAAAAATTCGTAATGGAGGAAATATGGATATAAGTAGAAATTATTATTTAAATCAGTTAATAGAAAAACAAAATAATGGTTTAGTAAAGATAATATCTGGGATAAGAAGATGTGGAAAATCATATTTGTTGGATCCAATGTTTAAAAATTATTTACTTGATAGTGGAGTTGGGGAAAGCCATATTATAAAATTGGACTTAGACTCAATCGAAAATGATTATTTATTAGATGCTCATAAATTATATGAATACATTTGTGATAAAATTATTGATACGGAAAAATACTATATTTTGTTAGATGAAGTGCAAAAAGTTGAAGGATTTGAAGCTGTTTTAAATGGCTTATTAAAGAAAAATGTCGATATTTATGTAACTGGAAGTAATTCAAAGTTTTTATCTAAAGATATTATTACCGAATTTAGAGGCCGTGGGGACGAAATTAGAATGTATCCATTATCCTTTAAAGAATTTTTTAGTGTTTATAATGGAACTAAAGAAGCTGCACTTAATGAGTATTTAATATATGGAGGTTTACCCCTTACAACCTTAACTAAAACTGACAGTAATAAGATAAAATATTTAGAAAGAGAAAGAAATAGAACATATTTAAAAGACGTAATAGATAGGAATAATATCCAAAATGTTGAAGAATTAGATTATTTGATTGAAATCATTTCTTCTTCAGTGGGTTCTCTAACTAATCCTCTTAAGCTGTCAAGATCATTTCTAAATAGAGATTTTAAAAGTACAATGACTGATAAAACTATTTTTAAATATTTAAGTTTTTTAGAAGATGCGTTTTTAATAGAAAAAAGTAAAAGGTATGATATAAAGGGGAAAAAATATATTGAAACCCCATATAAAATTTATTTTACTGATTTAGGCATAAGGAACTCATTTTTGAATTTTAGACAAGTTGAAGAACCACATTTAATGGAAAACTTAATTTATAATGAATTAAAAATAAGAGGATATTCTGTAGATGTAGGAGTAGTTGAAATAAGGGATAAAGATAGTAAAAAACAAATAGAAATTGATTTTGTATGTAACTTAGGAAGTAAAAAATATTATATTCAATCAGCTTTAAGTGTAAGTGATGATGATAAGAAAAAACAAGAATTAAGACCGCTTTTAAATGTTGATGATTTTTTTAAGAAAATAATTATAACTAAAGATGGTGTTAGTTCATATAGAAATGATGATGGAATATTATTTTTAAATATATATGAATTTTTGTTAAATGATAATAGTTTAGATTTATAAGTTATTGCATTAATTTTGTAATAGCTTTTTTCTGAAAAAATAAAAAATAATGATAATTTATTTAAAAAGTTGATTTTTTAAAGCATTTGTTGTTATAATGTTCAAGGAGTGATAGAAAGTATGGCAGAATATAATGAGTCATCGATTAAAATATTGGAAGGTTTAGAAGCTGTTAGAAAAAGACCAGGGATGTATATAGGTTCAACTGATAAAAGAGGAATGCATCATTTAGTATGGGAAATTGTAGATAATGCCATAGATGAAGTTATAAATGGATATGGTAATTATATTAAAGTAATTATCAATAAAGATAAAAGCATAACAGTTGCCGATAATGGACGTGGAGTACCAATTGGCATGCATGCATCAGGTAAAAGTACACCAGAAGTTATTTATACAATACTTCATGCTGGTGGTAAGTTTAGTGAAGCAGGTTATAAAGTTTCCGGAGGTCTTCATGGTGTTGGTGCTAGTGTAGTTAATGCCTTATCTAAGGAAATGCAAGTAGTCATTTATCGTGATGGACTTATTTCATCAATTGAGTTTGAAAATGGGGGACATGTTAAAACACCACTTCATACTGTGGGTAAAAGTACTAAAACTGGTACAATAGTTAAGTTTTTGCCAGATGCAGAAATATTTAAAAATTGTAATTTTTCATATACAACAATTTGTGAAAGAATGCAAGAATCAGCCTTTTTACTAAGTGGACTTACTATCGAAGTTATTGATGAAGAAGATGGACATCAAGCTAAATTTCATTATGATAATGGTTTAACTAGTTTTATTGAATATATGAATGAAGGTAAAAATACCTTACACAAAGTAATTAATTTTAGTAATACCAAAAATAAAATTGAAGTAGATATTGCCATGCAATATACAGATACTTATAATGAAAATATTTTATCATTTGTTAATAATGTTAAAACTAGCGATGGAGGAACTCATGAAGTTGGCTTTAAAACTGGTATTACAAAAGCATTTAATGACTATGCTAAAAATAATAATATTTTTAAAGCTAAAGATGGTACTTTAGATGGTTCAGATGTTCGTGAAGGATTATCCGCAGTTATTAGTTTAAAAGTTCCTGAAGAGTTACTGCAATTTGAAGGTCAAACTAAAGGTAAACTTGGAACACCAGAAGCAAGAAGTGTAACAGAAAGTATTACTTATGAGTCTTTAAAATTTTTCCTTGAAGAAAATAAAGAAGTTGCATCAACAATTCTAGAAAAAGCTATGAAGAGTAAAGTAGCTCGTGAAGCAGCTAGAAAAGCTAGAGAAGATGCTAGAAATGGCAAAAATAAAAGTAAAATTGAAAAGAATCTATCAATGAAACTTGCTCCCGCTCAAAGTAAAAATCCCAAGATAAATGAATTATTCATCGTCGAAGGGGATAGTGCCGGTGGTTCAGCCAAAGGTGGAAGAGATAGAAAGTTTCAAGCAATACTTCCACTTCGTGGTAAAGTAATAAACAGTGAAAAAGCATCTTTAGATGATTTAATTAAAAATGAAGAAATAAATACATTAATTCATACAATCGGAGCAGGTATTGGCCAAGACTTTGATGCTACAGAATCTAATTATGATAAAGTAATAATTATGACCGATGCCGATGTTGATGGTGCTCACATTCAAATACTTTTACTTACATTCTTTTATAGATATATGCGCGGTTTAATTGAAACAGGTAGGCTTTATATTGCCATGCCACCACTTTATAAACTTGATTATGGTAAGAAGAAATTTTATGTATATACTGATGATGAACTTAACGAAATAAAACTTAATAATACGGGAAAATATAGTATCCAAAGATATAAAGGTTTAGGAGAAATGAATCCAGACCAACTTTGGGAAACAACAATGGACCCTGAAACAAGAAGTTTAATTAGAGTAAAAATAACAGATGCTGCACTTGCAGAAAAACGTGTAGAGGTTTTAATGGGGGATAAAGTAGAACCTCGTAAAGAATGGATTAATGAAAATGTTGAATTTACTCTCGAAGATAGTTATAGAGCGGAATAAGGAGGTTTAAATGGATATAGTTAAAAAAATTGAAGATTATAGCTTAGAAGAAATAATGTCTTTAAGATTTGCTGCTTATGCCAAAGAAATTATTCAAGATAGAGCTATACCTGATGTAAGAGATGGACTAAAGCCAGTCCAAAGAAGAATTTTATATGCAATGTATAAAGCTGGTAATACCTCTGAAAAAGGTTATATAAAATGTGCAGCCACAGTTGGGGATGTTTTAGGTAAATTTCACCCACATGGTGACTCATCAGTTTATGATGCTATGGTTCGTATGAGTCAGTGGTGGAAACAAAGTCATATTTTAGTTGATATTCATGGTAATAATGGTTCTATGGATGGTGACCCACCTGCAGCATACCGTTATACTGAAGCAAGACTTGCTAAAATAAGTAATGAACTTTTAAAAGATTTAGATAAAAACACAGTTGCCTGGGCCCCAAACTTTGATGATAGATTTTTAGAACCAACTGTTTTACCTGCTAAATTTCCTAATTTACTAGTAAACGGAACAAATGGTATTTCAGCTGGATACGCAACAAATATTCCACCACATAACTTAGGTGAAATAATAGATGCCACAATTAAAAGAATTGATTCACCAAATTGTTATTTAGATACTATTTTAGAAATAGTTAAAGGTCCAGATTTTCCTACTGGTGGTATTGCTTTTGGTAAAGAAGGTATAATAGATGCTTTTAAAACTGGCCGTGGTAAAGTAATTGTTCAAGCTAAATATGAATTTGTAAAAGAAAAAGGTAAAGAACAAATAATTATTACGGAAATACCTTTTGAAGTAAATAAACAAGCTTGTGTTGCTAAAATTGAAGGTTTAAGAATAGATAAAAAAATTGAAGGCATATCAGAAGTAAGAGATGAAACTGATAGAACAGGTATAAGAATAGCAATTGATTTAAAAGCTAATGCTAATAAAGATGTAATTATGAAGTATTTACTTAAAAATACTGATTTACAAATATCTTATAATTATAATAGTGTAGCAATAGTTAATAGAACACCAAAGACTTTAGGAATTTTAGAAATACTTGATGCATATATTGATCATCAAAAAGAGGTTATAACTAAAAGAACAGAATTTGATTTAGCATATTATACTAAAAATTATAATATTGCAACAGGTTTAATCAAAGCTATATCAATTTTAGATGAAGTAATTGCTTTAATACGTGCAAGTAAAAATAAAAGTGATGCTAAAGTTAATTTAGTTAATAAATATAAATTTACGGAAGAACAAGCTGAAGCTATTGTAACATTACAACTTTATAGATTAACAAATACAGATATTGTAGTTCTAGAAGAAGAATGTGAAAAGTTAAAATGTTTAATCGAAGAATGTAATAAGATATTAAGTAATGAAAATGAACTTAAGAGTGTTATGAAATCAGAACTAAGGGAAATAAAGAAAAATTATGCTGTACCAAGAAGAACTGAAATTAGAGACGAAATAGTGGATATTAAAGTAGATGCTAAAGAAATGATACCTGATGAAAATGTAGTGGTGGTAGTAACAAATGATGGTTATGTAAAAAGAGTAAGTACTAAAAGCTTTAAAACAAGTGATGAAGAAACAACTTTAAAACCAGGTGATTATGTAACCGCTAAGTATTTAACATCAACAAGAAGTAATTTACTTTTATTTACTAGTCTTGGTAATTATTTATTTGTACCAGTTCATATATTACCTGAAACTAAATGGAAAGATTTAGGTAAACATATAAGCAACACCATTATGATTAAAGAAAATGAAAAAGTAGTGGCAAGTTTAATAATGAAAGATTTAGATAAAAATGTAACATTATTTACTAAAAATGGTTTAGTTAAACAAGTACTACTTAAAGATTTTGAAGTATCGCGTTATTCAAAACCAATGACAGCTATTAAGCTCAAAGATAATGATGAATTAATTAATGCAGATATTTCTAAAGATGAAGTATTATTTGTAACTAATAATGGTTTATCACTAAGATTTAATACAAATGAAATACCTGTCGTAGGTACTAAAGCAAGTGGAGTAAAAGGTATTAATCTAAAAAATGATTACTGTGTATATGCAAGTCCAATAAATAAAGAAGAATACTTAAATATATATACCAACTTTAAAACAATAAAAAGATTAAAGTTATCCGATATCTCTAGTATCTCTAGGGCTAAAAAGGGAAATATGCTATTTAAAAAAGCTAAGACTAAAGATTACAAAATAAACTTTGCTTATTTAACAGAAACTAGAGATATTAATCTTTATAGAGTAGATACTGATTTCCATGAACTTAAAAATAGTGAAATACCAATCATGGATTTAGCATCAACTGGAAGTAGTGTTAAATATAATTATGATTTATTTACATTAAAAAAAGAATTAATTGATTTAACTAAAGATACCTCAGAAGAACCAAAAGAAGAAGTGCTTGAAATAAACCAAAAACCAAGTAAAAAAGAAGAACAATTATCTTTTGCTTCATTCATTGATGACTTTAAAATATAGGACTGAATTAAATTCAAAGTTCCCGTAAATAAAAACGGAAACTTACAATTTTATTTTACATTACAACAAAATAGACTTTACAGAGTACAAAATATGTGTTAAAATGATATTGTAGTAAAGTAGACATGAATAAATATATTGATTTTTCAAATACTATTTATAGTGTATTAAAAGGAGTAGTAAGTTTATGGAAAATAAGAAAAAAACAATGATATTAAGTGTAGTTGCAATTGTAACATTTGCAATATTAATAATTGGAGCAACATATGCATATTTTCAAGCTCAAACTGGGGCTAGTAAATCAACTGATGTAAAGGTTACAACATATACAACAGATGTATTTACATTTACAACAGG
>CADBRL010000031.1 GCA_902797105.1 uncultured Erysipelotrichaceae bacterium | reverse complement strand
TCAATTTGGTGGAGAAGAGGAGACTTGAACTCCTGTCCAATATACCCTATATCATAACATCTACAAGTTTAGGTAGATTTTGATTTCCTAACTAAAGTGGCTCTACACTAACCGATTAGTTAGTAAGTCTAGTAAAAATTCTATATAGTATCCTAAACAAATAATATATTATATCTTATATTTATTAACCCCTAGTTCAACCTATAAGAGAAATTGAATAGAAGTGCTCCCTTATCCTATTAATTAGGCAAAAGCAGGAGCGAAACCATAATTAGTTTCGTCATTTAATTTTAATTGTGCACTTAAGGTATGCCGACCACTTGCAGTCATGCCTAGTAATACATGTCGAAACCATTGCTTCCCCATGTATTGAACATTATAGCAAATTATTGATATTTTGTCTATATTTTAGCAACAATTTCACTTGTTCAATCCATTCTTTTTTGCAAAATCATAAGCTAGGCCACCGATTTTATACATATCATCATCAGTTGGTATTTTTTTTATAAAATTATTTAAATAATTTCCTAGTTCTTTTACATTAACCATTATTGTTCCTTTCGCCCATTTTGAATTTTCATTTATGTCATTTACTCCGGGTAGACTTTGAACCATTAAATAATTACAAATTTTAGGAATAAAATAATTAATCCATGCAACATTTTCATTAATATTTATATCAATAGTTGTAGCATGTCCATAGTCTCTAAGCATTATAATTATATGATTATCATTTATAGATAAAATGGTTATTTCAGAACTATTTAAACCTTTTTTTAAATTATCAAAAATTACTTGTGATATATTTGTTTTTTTGCCATATAGTTTGATTGTATCATTTGAATTCAATAGACCACAACTTTGCATTATTTCTTCATTATTAACTACATACGAATGTAGTACATGTAATAATTCTGTTATGGACGTAACTTGAAGCATGATCATGAATAGATTTTTATTAATATAGTAACCTATTAGTTCTTCATTTACTTTATGTGTTAGTTCCAAATCCATATTAACAAATATTTGTAAAAATATTTCTTTAAGATTATCATATTCTAATGCGCAATTTTTTATTTTTCTTCTATAATTTTCAAATAATTGGCTTATTAGATTATTTATATTTTCATTAAGGTCTAATAGTTTAGTTATTCTATCAAATAATATTTCTATTCTATCTAATGAACTTAATAATTTTTTTTCATATGATTCTAATTCGTCAATATTATTTGGATTTAAAATGTTTGGAAATAATTTGCTTACTATTTCTTTAATTAATGTATCTAATTGAAAAAAATACTCTATTTTTATTATATTTCTGTCCATATTTCTCCTTAGCAAACATCTGCTTGAGATTCACCATTTAGTGAATAATCCGCAAACTCTTTTTTTAAATAAAGTGGATATGCTGCTGCCCCAATCATTGCAGCATTATCTGTACAATAAATAAACTCTGGAATACTTAATTTTGCACCGTTTTTTTCTGCGACTTTATTAATTTCACTTCTTAAAAATTTGTTAGCAGACACGCCACCAGCTACAAGAACATGCTTTATGCCTGTATTTTTTAAAGCTAAATCTGTTTTCCTTACTAGTTCATCTATTGCAACGTATTGAAAACTAGCCGCTAAATCGGCTTCTCTAATCATATTACCACGTTGTTTTTCGTTATGCACGACATTTATTATACGACTTTTTAGTCCACTATAACTAAAATTGTATGTATTATCCATTACTGGTCTTGGAAAGTCATATGTAACTTTTCCCTCTAAGGCTTTTTTTTCTATTCCTGGACCACCTGGATAAGGTATTCCTAGTATTCTTGCTACTTTATCATATGCTTCCCCTATTGCATCATCTAGTGTGCCACCTAAGAACTCAAAATCATAGTCATCTTTCATTACAACAAGTTCTGTATGGCCTCCACTTACTACTAAAGCAAGTAATGGAAACTCTAATTTTTTATTAATAGCATTTGCATAAATATGACCAATTAAGTGATTTACAGCTATTAAAGGTTTGTTATAAACATAACTTAAAACTTTGGCAAATTCAATACCTACTAGAAGGGAACCTAATAGTCCTGGTTTTTGAGTAACTGCTATTGCATCAACATCATTTACTGTCATATTGGCTTTTTTTAGAGTTTCTTCTAGAACAATGGTTATATTTTCGGTATGCATACGAGAAGCTATTTCGGGTACTACGCCACCAAAATTTGCATGTGTATACATTTGAGTTAAAATTGTCATTGCTACAACTTCGTGACCATTTTTAACAATAGCTATACTTGTTTCATCACAAGAAGTTTCAATTGCTAAAATGTTTATATCTTTCATTTACATCCCCCACTTCATAATTATGGCATCAGCATCTTTATAATATTTTTTTCTAATGCCCACTTCTTTAAATCCACATTTTTTATAAAGTTCTAGTGCACCAATATTTGTACTTGATACTTCTAACGTTATTGTTTCATCTTTACATTTTTTTTGAAGCACATTTAATAATTTACAGCCTATGTGGTTTAATCTATGCTCTTCATCTACGTAAATACTTAATAAGTCCATATTATCTTCAAAATCTAAAGCATATAGATAACCTACAACAAAGTTATCTTCCTCTGCCACTAGTACAATGGCTATATTACTACCTATTTCAGTTTCTATATGATAAGTCTTTTCAAAATTATCATGCAGTTTGCTTCCTAGTTTATTAATTGCTTCGATATCTGAGTTAATTGCTTCTCTTATCAATTTCAACACCAATTTTCTTTATATATAGTGGCTTAACACTGTGAGCATTAATAGGTTCTACATTTTTTAAAAATTCATATATTTTTTCAATATCAATTTTGTAATTCTCTACATATTCGTTTTTGTTTTCTATGTTGATAAAATCGGAGTTATTAACATAAATAAATTTTTTACTAGGCTTAAAGTCTTTATCAAATTCACCTAAGTAACATCCGTTACCATCATTTATAGCTACTTTTCTAGCGTTGTTACTGATGCTAGAAACTTCCAAAGATGAAATTGTTTTAATTGGAATATTTAAGGTATACGCTAAGGTTTTAGCTATGGTAACACCAAGTCTTACACTTGTAAATGATCCAGGACCGTTAACTACTATTATTTCGTCTAATTTTTGTCCATCAATTAAATCTTTTATAGTGGGAAACATAAACTCACTATTGTTTTTCTTGTTACAAACTACCCTTTTATCCACAAATTTTCCATTTTCAAGTAAAATTACT
Source organism: uncultured Erysipelotrichaceae bacterium (assembly GCA_902797105.1). Taxonomy (GTDB): domain Bacteria; phylum Bacillota_I; class Bacilli_A; order RF39; family UBA660; genus Onthocola_B. Next base: position 957 of record CADBRL010000031.1, on the reverse strand, counting down.
ATGATATCATTTAAATGTGTATCAATAAATAAAGTTTTCATTATAAAATTGCACTACATATTTCTTCATATTCTTCGCCATGTGGCATGAATACAAGTACTCTAGTATCCTCATCTATCATTTTAAATTTAATGTCTAATCTTTTTTCTGGAAGTTTATCCTTAATTATGTCTGCCCATTCGATGATAGTTACTCCACCTTTGTTGAAATAATCATTAAATCCAATTGATTCGTCTGTTTCTTCAAGACGATACACGTCCATATGATATAATGGTAGTTCTCCTGATGTATATTCTTTAATAATATTAAATGTCGGACTTGTTATTGTTTGTTCAATTTCCATTGCGCTAGCAAATCCTTTTGTAAATACGGTCTTTCCACTGCCTAGCTCACCATATAAACAAATTACCATATTAGGAAATTTTTCACTCTCGATATCTTGAGCAATTCTTACTGTGTCATCAACTGATCTTGATGTGTATTTATAATCCATTTCTAATCACCTATTCCTATTATAAAGTAAAACTCATAAATAATACAAGTATTATAACGTTATTTGACATTTTTTGTTTGTAAATAGTGTTTAAATTAAATAATTTAAAGCAAAAAAAAATTGGCGACTACCTATCTTAGCATTACACTATTTTCGGCGTATTAGGTCTTAACTTCTCTGTTCGGGATGGGAAGAGGTGTACCACCTAAGCTATCGTCACCAATAAAGGATTTTGTCCTTTAAAAAACCCGATAATGCAATGATATAATTCACCTAATTTTAGAATAATTGTTTAAGTTAAATCCTCGATCTATTAGTACTAGTCAGCTCAACGTATCACTACGCTTCCACCTCTAGCCTATCAACCTTGTCGTCTACAAGGAATCTTACTTCACGAAGAATGGGAAAATTCATCTTGGAGGAGGCTTCCCGCTTAGATGCTTTCAGCGGTTATCCCGTCCATA
>CADBRL010000030.1 GCA_902797105.1 uncultured Erysipelotrichaceae bacterium | reverse complement strand
TTTTTTAGTTCTGTTACTTTTAACTCTACAACTACATAACAATTGAACTCAATGTTATATAAAAGTAAATCAATATAATTATAGTTGCAACCTATTTTAATTGGATATTCACTACCTATAAAAGAAAAAGAATTACCTAACTCTTTCATAAATTCTGCAATATTTTCAAGAATAAGATTCTGCAATATTTTCTCAGATACTATTTCATAATTAAATTTATTACTAATTATTATTGGATTTTTGATTGTATCTTCTAACTTAAGGGCTTCTTGATTAATTAATTTTAATTTTGTACTCTCATCTAATCTTTCATATTCTTTATTTTTGATACATTCTTGCAACTGTCTTTTAGATAAGTTATTTTTTAAAGTCATATCTATATAGTAATTTATTTCTTCTTTATTTTTTAATGACATTAATAATATATAATGGCTCCATGTCAATTGTGTCACCAGTGGTGTCATTTTTTGAATTTCTATAAAATAATAAAATTGACGTATTCTATATAAAGTACGTAATTCATATTTTTTATTTAATTCTTTACTTAATTTTTCTGAATATTCTTTAATAATTCCTTCTCCATAGTGTTTTCCTGCTTCACTTAAAAGTTTTCCAACATTATAATAGGTTATTAAATCACTTTTGTTTTTTGAATAATCTTTTACTCTTTTAGTTATCTCATTATTTAGTATTTGTGTTTTTATTTCATTATAATAATTCATACTTTCCTCCAAAATATTATCACACTAATCTTACTTTTTATTTTCTACAATATCTTTTCAAAAGTAATATCATTAATTACAATACGATACATACCATAAAGATTTAAAACAACTTTGTCTTCATAATCATAACAAACAGCAAAACAACCACTTCTAGATTCTTTGTTAAAAATTTCATAATTAACTTTACCATCTACGATTTTGTAACCATAATCAATTGAATTGAAAAAAGAATTAATAAAATCAAATAGTGGTGTCTTATTAGCAAATAATTTTGAAAACATCATTGCTTTATCTTTTGAAAAAGATACATCAATAACATCAATTTTCACAATAATACCTCCTTAAATTGTGTATTATAAAGTCAAAAAAAATAGCCTGCAACACTTTCGACAAAACATGTCAAAAGGTTACAAGCTAATTTGCACGATTTTGTAAAACGAGTGTAAAGTTCTTTTAGAAACCTCGACCTCCACCGCCGCCGCCACCAAAGCCGCCGCCTGATGAAAATCCTCCACCATGACCACCATAAGAACCACTAGATGAACTAGCCATTTCTCTATTAATAGTTGTTTGAGCTCCTCTAAAAGCTTCATTAAGTGATGAACTAATTACATTAGTCATATCAAAGTCATTAATAAATATATAATTATTTCCGTAGTAGGTATCTGTAAGTTCTATTTCTTTGATCTTAACATTCATATCTTTTTGAACTTTTTTAGCAAGACCAAAAATAGTTGCATATACTAAATATCTTTCCCACAAAATAATTTCTGGTAATTCTTTAGTATCAAATGTACCAAAATCATTTAAGAACTTTTTAAATGCTTTCCATCTTGTATAGTGTTCGATACCCTTTTCACTCTTTCTTTTAATAGTACCAATATAAACTATAAAAATAATGGCTGCAAATATTAAAGTATTTACTATAAATGTATCTACATTTAGCACAATACTAGCAAAATAAATTATAAAAGCTAAGAATAACATAAAGAAACCATAACCATATCTACCAGATAAATTATCAAAGAAGCCTTGATTTTTTCCATCTTCAATAACTTTATTTTTCCATTTAGTATAACTATTCATAAAGATGTTACAAGTCTTTGTAGATGAAGCATATGACTTTAATTCTTTCGTTGTAAATTCATTATTACCCCCTACTGTTTTAAATAGAAAATCTACTAAACAATTTTCAGTATCATTTAAATTATCTCTATTAACTAAAGTAAATTTATAATTATTTTTTTGTTCAGGTAATTTTTCAACACTAACATTTTTCTTATAAATTAAATTCATAAGTGATGCACTCATAGCATTGGGTGTTATGGTATTATTCATTAAATAATCTATTACTTCAACATTATAATCATCAATAAATTCTCTATTATATTCCCCAATAAATTTAGGTTTTCTTTCCTTATCATATTTTTTATAAACATAAATCCATAAACTTACTAAAAGAACATAATAGCCAATTGATAAACCTTCAATTGTATAAAAATAAGCTCTATATTTTTTTCTTAAAGTATTATCTTTAGCAACAATGGCATCTTCACTTTCTATGATGCTTTCTTTAACATCATCATTATTTACTTTAGAAAATAAACTTGCATTAAACCCGTTTTTAGGCACAAGTGTTCTAAAATCAACAGCAGTTCCAGCATCTAATTTTTTAACTTTTGCCAAAACACTTGTATAATTTGTACTAACATTTACGATATCAGATGAACCAGTAAGTGGACCATGAAACCACCAACTAAAGTCTTCTTTATTCATTTTAGTTGGATAATTTACTCTAATTTGTAAATCCTTGATATCATCTTCAAATCCAGTACCTAAAAAATTCCAATAATATTCAATAACATCATTATGAGCTATACCTACATCTTTTAAAGTATATTTAATTAAAAATGCAGTAGTATCATCATCAGTTGCATAATACATTCTAACTCTAATACCTTCACTCAAATTAGTTAATATATATCTGGCTTTTGTACCATTATTTGCATAATCAACTTTTTCAAATAAATCAAAATCATTATTAAAAGTATCAAAAGAAACATTATTTACATAACTTGCGGATATACTTAAATTTTCCAAATTACTTGCACTATAATTATCATAATCATTTCTATAAAATATATCTCTTTCATATCCATTAAATGTTCCCTTTAAAACAATTAATTCTTTAACATCCATATCACCATTTTCTTGTAAAGTAGCATCAATATAAAAATGTTTTATATCATAATCAGCAGCAAAACTTACAAGTGGTAAACACATAAATGTTATAATTGCAATTAATATTTTCTTCATAACTCACCTCTTTAATATTAAAAAAGACGTTTAGAACGTCTTAGAATTTAACTTGAACATTTTGTCGTTCTGTTTCATTTACTTCAAAGAAAGCTTCTTTGTTAAACTTAAATAAACCTGCAATAATATTACTTGGCACCATAGATACTTTATTGTTATAAACCATAACAGTATCATTATAGAATTGACGTGCAGCAGCAATTTTACTTTCAGTTTCTGTAAGTTCTTGTTGTAAAGCTTGGAAATTGGTATTAGCTTTTAAATCTGGGTAACTTTCAGTTAAAGCAAATAACTTAGATATTGCTTTTGTAAGTTCGCCATCAGCTTTCATTTGTTCTTCAGGAACAGTAGCAGAAACATAAGTATTACGAGCCTTAATTACAGCTTCAAGTGTTTCAGATTCATGTTTAGTATAACCTTTAACTGTTTCTACTAAATTTGGTATTAAGTCAAATCTTCTCTTTAATTGAACATCAATTTGAGCCCATTGATCTTTAACTCTATTTCTTAAAGCAATTAAGCTATTATATACACTAATTGCCCAAAGTACTATTAAGACAAGAACTATAATTAATATCATCCACCATTTCATATGTTCATCCTCCTTACAATAATTTTATCATAAATTTAAAATAATATAAATATTTTTTTATAAGTTTACAATATTTAGTGTTAAGAAAAGAAGATACTTATTCAGCATCTTCTGTTTCTTCTACTTCATTTACAATTTCTTCAGTATCATCGATAATATCATCATTATCCATAAGTTTTTCTTCAAGGACTTCTTGTGCATCATCATCTAAAATTGCTTTTTCAAGTTCTATATCAATACTATTATAATCACTATAACCAGTACCAGCAGGTATTAGTTTACCAATAATAACGTTTTCTTTTAGACCTTGAAGTCTATCAACTTTACCATGAATAGCAGCATCAGTAAGTACTCTAGTTGTTTCTTGGAATGATGCAGCAGATAAGAATGAATCTGTTTCTAGTGAAGACTTAGTAATACCAAGCATAATTGGATTACCTTTAGCAGGTGTTTTACCAGCCAAAATAACTGGTTTATTACCTTCAGTAAAGTCTCTTAGAGATACCGCAAGGCCTTCAACAAAGTCTGAATCTCCGCTATCCGTAATTCTTACCTTATTTATCATACGTTTACAAATAATTTCAATGTGTTTATCTGAAATGTCAACACCTTGTAATTTATAAACTTTTTGTACTTCTTTCAAGATATATTCTTGTGCAGTAAGTGGGTCAGTTACAGCAAGTAATTCTTTTGGTGAAATAACACCTTCAGTTAATTTATCTCCTGCTTCTACTTCATCACCTATAGCAACACGAAGTTTCATATTGTAATTTGTAATGTGTTCATGACAACCAGCTTCATTTTCAATTGTGATTGTATGTTTACCATTGTTTTCTTCAATACCGATAACTTTACCAGCAACTTCCGCAATCGTAGCTTTTCCTTTTGGAATACGCGCTTCAAATAGTTCTTCAACTCTTGGTAACCCTTGAGTAATATCATCACCAGATGCTACACCACCGGTATGGAATGTACGCATGGTAAGTTGGGTACCTGGTTCACCAATTGATTGAGCAGCCATAATACCAACAGCTTCACCTTTTTCAACTAAATTACCAGTTGCAAGGTTACGTCCATAACATTTTTGACATACACCATTATTTGATTTACATGTTAGAACGCTTCTAATTTCAACCTTTTTAATACCAGCTTTAGTAATTTTAATGACAGCATTTTCATTAATCATTTCTCCGGCTTCAACAATAGTTTCCTTAGTTTCTGGATTAACAATTTTCTTAGATGCATATCTACCTAAAATACGTTCAGCAAGTGGTTCAATAACTGAGTTATCTTTTTCATTAAGTAAGTCATAAACAACAAGCCCTTGATGAGTACCACAATCAAATTCTTTAACAATTATATCTTGAGCAACATCAACAAGTCTTCTTGTTAAGTATCCTGAGTCTGCGGTTCTTAGCGCAGTATCGGCATCCCCTTTACGAGAACCGTGTGTTGATAAGAAGAATTCAGACACAGAAAGACCTTCAATAAATGATGATGTAATTGGAATTTCTACAGTTGAACCATCTGGTTTTGCCATTAAACCACGCATACCAGCAAGTTGGGTAAAGTTTGAAATCTTACCACGAGCACCTGAGTTCATCATCATGAATAATGGATTATCAAAATCATTTTCACTTATTGCTTTAAGTTCATTCTTAACATCATCAGTTGCTTTAGTCCAAACTTCTATAACACTTTGATATCTTTCCCCATCAGTAATTAAACCTCTTTGATATTGTTTATTAATTTTATCTACTTTAGCTTTAGCAGCTTCAATTATTTCACCCTTTTTTTCACTTCTTACAACATCCGCAATAGATACTGTAATACCAGCGATAGTTGAATATTTGAAACCCAAATTCTTTAATTTATCAAGCATTACAGATGTTTCAGTTGTACGATATCTTTTAAATACTTGAGCAATTAATGATTTTAAAGTTCCTTTTATGAATGGAGATACTAGTTCCATTTTCTTAATTTCCTCAGGAATGTTAGAACCCATTTCTAAGAAATACTTCATTGGTGTTATACCTTCAATATTCTCTTTGGTAGGTTCATTAACAAATGGGAATGAATCTGGAAGAATCTCATTGAATTTTATTTTACCAACAGTAGTAACAAAATATTTATTATGTTGTTCGTCAGTAAATAATTTATGTTTAAATGAATTAACAGGAATAGCAATTCTTGTATGTAAAGA
>CADBRL010000029.1 GCA_902797105.1 uncultured Erysipelotrichaceae bacterium | reverse complement strand
TTTTAATAATTTTGACCATATTAATTAATACATAAGGATGTGAAAATATGTTGTTACTTTGTTTGAAAATATTTTTTGCAAGAATTATTGATGTTACTTTAGGTACGATTAGAACAGTACTTGTTGTTCGAGGTCGAAGATTTACCCCCGCCTTTATTGCTTTCTTTGAAGTTCTTATATGGTTTTTAGTGGCTAGGGAAGCTTTAACTACAGATGTAACATCAATTTTAATCCCTGTTTGTTATGCTGGCGGTTATGCAACGGGAACTTTTATCGGAGGATTTATTTCAAATAATTTTGTGGAAGGCTTAATTGGGGTTCAAGTAACTACTAAAACAAATGGGGTTAAGAAAATGCTTGATGAAATAAGAAATGCCGGTTTTGGGGTTTCTGCAGTGGATTTAAAAAATCCTCAAGATAATGAAAAGAAAACTATGCTTATGATACAACTTAATAAATCAAAATTAAAAATTCTTACTCATATTGTTAGAAGTAATGACCCAGATGCTTTTGTGGTAATTAATGATACAAAATATGTACAAAATGGAATAATAAAATAATGTTCCATTTTTTCTTTTGTAAAATTTTAAAACTGCGTTAATATAGTGCTTTTTGTTTTTTTGTGTGTAAATTTTCTTGATTAAATATAATATTTTTGATAAAATACTTAAGAAAAGAGGAGTTAAATATGGCTTTGTTATTAACGTTTTTTAGTGGTTTATTTTTTTTGATTGGAATAATAGTTTATAGAAAAAATTCTAATAAAGTTGCATTTTCTAGAATGTCAATTGCATGTGCTTGTGTGGTTATAATTGGACTTATTTCATTTGATTTGGTACCTGAAATAATTGAGGCAAGTAATTCATGGTCAATACTTTTTATAGGTATTGGTCTACTTGCATTAATCTTTATAGATAAATTGCTTCCTCATCATGAACATGAACACCATGAAAATGATGAAGATAAAAAAGAACATATAGAACATATGGAACACGTTAGTCTTATAACAATAATTGCTCTTTTACTTCATAATATAATCGAAGGTATGGCATTATACGGAGTATCTATAAATAATATAAAAAGTGGTTTAATAATGTTAATAGGAATTGGACTTCATAATTTGCCATTTGGTTTTCAAATAGCTCCATCAATTAAAAATAAAAAAAATATTACCTTAGTTATATTACTTGTTTTATCTGGTTTTATTGGTGGTTTAATCTTTAGTATATTTGGAAGTTTAGGCGAAACTTTAGAAATCATTATTTTATCCCTTACATGTGGAATGCTTCTTCATATTCTATTATTTGAACTTTTAAAAGAAGTTTATGAAGAAATACATAAAAAAGAAACTATTTATGGTATAATAATAGGTATAATAATGTTAATTATAATTAATTGTATATAAGAGGTGGACATATGAAAAAAATACTAGTTGTTGGTGCTGCAGGTAGCATCGGAGTTCATACTGTTAAATATTTACTTAGTGAAGGAAAATATGAAATAACTATATTAGATTTAAAAAATAAAGAAGTATTTAAAAGATTAAAAAGATTTAGAAAAAGAGTTAATATCCTTTATGGGGATGTAACAGATAGAGTTTTAATGGAAGCATTAGTTAAAGACCAAGATTATATTATTTATTTAGCTAGTGCGATGCCACCACTTGCAAACATGAAAAAAGGTTTAGCAATGGCTATAGACTATGGAGGGTGCGAAAATATTGTTCGTGCAATTAGTTATTATAATCCAAAATGTCACTTGTTTTTGGCATCATCTACAAGTGTATATAAACAAATAGAAAATCCTAGTGTTAAGAGTAAACTAAAGTTAGATGAATATGATTATTTTGAAAATGCTAAGATAGAATGTGAAAAATTAGTTAAAGAAAAATTAAAAAATTATACAATATATAGAATACCTTTAGTTTTATCTAATCCTCTGGAAGAAACATTTATGTATCATGGAAATAGAGATGATATAATGGATGTAATAACTAAAGAAGATTGTGCTTATGCTTTTGTAAAAGGAATAAAGTATAGTGATAAATTAAATAAAAAAACATTTGATTTAGCAAGTAGTGAAACTATTAAATATGGGGATTTATTAGATAAGTTACTTGAAATAAATGGTTTAAGTTTTAAATATTTATTAAGTAGGTTTTTTTTAGAAAAAAATTATTATAGCCCAGTATGTAGTGATAGAGATGAACTTGAAGAATTGTTGCACTATAGAAATGATTATATAAATGTTTATTATAGTAGATTAAAATCTAAAAATAAGGGAAGAAGATTTCAAAAAATGTTAGGAAATCTTTTGGTAAATAAGAAATGAAAAGGGGAATAGCATTTTCTGGGGGAGGTCTGAGAGGTGCTTATCAGGTTGGAGCTTATAAAGCTTTTTTAGATGCTCATGTTAAAGTAGATGGTTTTGTTGGTACAAGTATTGGTTCATTTAATGCGGCGATGTGTGCTAGTGGAAGATTTAGAGAATTATATGATTTTTGGTATAATGATGATTTAGGTAAAATACTTGGATTTAGTGAAAAATTAGTAAATAAAAGTAATAATAATGATTATGATTTAGAAATGCTTAATGAAATACTTAATAATATTAAAAGTATTGTGATAAGTAAAGGAATAAGCACTATTAATTTAAGAAAAAAGCTTGAAGAATTTAATATAGGTAAAGATTTATATTATAGTAATAAAGATTTTGGCTTAGTTACTGTAAGATTTAATGATTTTAAACCAAAATATTTATTTAAAGAAGAAATCCCTAAAGATAAGCTTAATGATTATTTAATAGCATCTTGTTTTTTACCGATATTTAAATTTGAAAAGATGATTGATGATAGTTATTATTTAGATGGTGGTTTTCATGATTATATACCAGCGAATAGTTTGCTTGAAAAAGGTTATGATAAAGTATACGTCATTGATTTACAAGCTATTGGTTTAAGAAGACCATATAGTGATAAAAAGAAAATAGTTGTTATAAAACCATCTAGAAAACTTGGTAGTATACTTGATTTTAAGAAAAATGATATTAGAAATAATATAAAAATGGGGTATTATGACACTTTAAGAGTATTAAAAGAATTTGATGGTAAAAAGTATATCTTTAAAAAAAGAGGACTTTGGTATTATGAATATTTACTTAAAAGTGTAAATAATAAAGAAAAAGAGGAAATGATGAAGTTTTTTGGTACTAAAAATGCTAAAAGACTTGTTATTAAAGCACTAGAATTTGTGATGAAAAAAGAAAATTTTACATATTTTAATATTTATAAAGCAAAAGATGTAATAAAGAGAATAAGGTATGTAGATAAAGATTATGGAGTTTATAAGTTTGTAAAAAATATGAATGTTTAAGGGAGGAATTTATTTATGGGAAGAGCTTATGAAGTAAGAAAAGCAAGTATACAAAAAACAGGAGCAGCAAAAGGAAAGGTTTATACAACATTTGCTAAAGAAATCTATTTAGCAGCAAAGAAAGGAAGTCCAAATCCAGAAGCAAATGTAACTTTAAAAAGATTAATTGATAAAGCTAAGAAAAATCAAGTGCCAACAGATATTATTACAAGAGCAATTGATAAAGCTAAAGGTGTTGGACAAGATGAATATCATGAAGTAGTTTATGAAGGTTTTGGACCTGGTGCAAGTACTTTAATTATTAAATGTTTAACAGATAATGTTAATAGAACAGTTGGTATGGTTAGAGCTGCCTTTAATAAAGTTAATAAATCTTTAGGGGTTACTAATTCAGTATCATATAATTATGACCATTTAGGCATTATTTCATTTAAATATGAAAATGATGATGAAATACTTGAAGTGCTACTTAATGCAGGCATTGAAGTCGTGGATATTGAAAAAGAAGATGGATATGTAACTGTTAGTTTAAATCCAAGTGATATGAATAGTGCTAAAGATGAAATAGAAAAATTAGTGCCAAATGTTGATTATGAAATAGATGAAGTTGGTATGTATGCTAAAGATAAAATTACTTTAGAAGGTGAAGATAAAGAAATATTTGATAGACTTTATAATATTCTAGAAGATATTGAAGATGTTTCACAAATATATACTAATGTGTCTAATATAGGCTAATATGGACGAAAAGAAGAATAATATTTGGGTACTTATAGCTAAAGTAGCATTAATATTTGTAATTTTTGAAGCATTTACTAAAATTTTAGGGAGAGTAATAGCATCAAAATTATATTTTAGTTTACTAAATGGTAAGTATATTATATATGCTGTTAGTGAATTTGTAGTATTTGTTTTTGCTATTGTTTTACTAATAATTAGAAAAAAATGGTATATATTCAAAGAAAAGAAAATTAATTTTGGAGAATCTATTAAACTATGTTTACCAATTTTAGTTTTATCAGTTATTATAGCACTTGCTAATGCCACGGAATTAATTGGAACAAATATTAATGTTAACAATTTAATAAGTTTAGTTATATATGTTGTTTTAATTGGTTTCTTTGAAGAAATATTCTTTAGAGGCATAATTGAAAATGAACTTTTAGAAAAATATAGTAGTAATAAAAAAGAAATACTTATTTCAATTATTATTAGTGGGGTAGTATTTGGTACTGTACATTTAACTAATTTACTGGCTGGTCAAGATTTACTTACAACGATGATGCAATTTGTGCAAACAACAGCGATAGGTATTCTTTTTGGTACAGTGTATTATAAAACTCGCAATGTATGGGCAATGATTTTTCTTCATAGTTTCTATGATTTTTCAGTACTTCTTAATGAAGTTAATCTAGTAACAGATTGTGGTTATGTAAGTAATGTACCAATTAGCATAACAGCAGCAAGTATGGTTGCATCAATAATACTAAGTTTAATTTATTTGCTTTACTCAGCATCTATTTTTGAAGAAAAGAAAACAAAGATATATAATAATAGCATGTTTATTCTTATAGCTCTTTTCTTTATATCAAATATTTTATTTGGTTTATTCGGAGCAAATACAGAAGATTATTATGTATGTACCAATTATGATATAAAAGAGTTTTCTCAAGTTGAAACTCATTATTATAGTTATGATGATTTTAATTACACTCTAGAAGATGGTACTATTTATCATATTTATAAAAAAGATAATAAGGCAGTACTTGAAGATAATATCGGAGTAAAAAATATAACCTTTGATGTAGATAATGTAGATAGAGTTGTTGTTATTGATAAATATTTAATTATAATTGCAAATGAAAGTGCGAGTGATGTTTTATATTATAAATATTTAAATAATATAAATGAAGAATTTAAAACATTAGAATTACCAATGATATCAAGTGTTGGCTATCTATATAGTAAAGATAATGATATGAAGTATCCATTAGTAAAAAGCTATATAAATGATTTATTTGTGTTAGATGGAGATACTTTAAAGAAAGTAGAAAGTAAATAAAAAAAGCTTTACAAACACGCAATGGTATGATATATTAGTTATGTATTCATGAGATATTTCTCATTAAATATATGGAAACATTGTTGTCCATTATAGTGGTTCTCACATCCAGCTCAAAAGTGAACAATAAAGTGGTTCTCACGTCCAGCTCAAAAGTGAACAATAAAGTGGTTCTCACATCCAGTTCAAAAGTGATATTAAAAGTGGGATTATTTTCTATACGAAAATAATCCTTTGTTTAGGGGGAGATAAAATGTTTTGGTATTCAATAAACAATGATTACATAAAATACTTAAAGAAATATGATAAATTTATACCAAATGTTGAATATAAAAACAAGATGAAATGCTTTTTAGGTATTATTTTGAGGTTAGATGGAACTGATTTTTTTGCACCATTAACATCATATAAGAAAAAATTTGATAACATGAAAAACGATTTAGACTTTTTTAAAATTATGAATTACAAAACTGGAAAAATATATGGAGCAATAGATTTAAATAATATGATACCTGTTACATCATCAAACTATACTCAAGTAACATTTGACAATCTTGAAGAATTTAGAATATTTGATAATCAGAGAGATAAAAAAATTATTGGAAATTACTAGAAAAAGAGTTAAATTTAATAGACAAAAATATAATTTTTGAAAATGCAAAAATTATATATGTTTTAAAGAATTTGGCTCCTGAAAATAACATTGCTAGAAGATGCTGTAATTTCAAATTGTTAAAGGAAAAGTGCGAGGAATATTCAAAAATTATGCAAACCAATTAAAAAAGTTTTACAAACACACAAAGTTATGATATATTAAATCTATATTGATGAGGGAAACCTCAAAAATATGATTTATAAAAAAGTGGGAGTACCCAAGCCAAAGTGGAAATTAAAAAAGTTAGCTAGATTTTATATCTAGTTTTTTGATGAAAATTTTTATTTATTAATTATTTACTTTGAAAGTGTCAACTTATGTATAATCTGATATATAAAACTAATAATTAGTGGTATAATAATTGATATAGAGGTAGTCTATGAAAAAATTTAGGTTAAGAAAGTTTTATTTAGGGGTAGTAACCTTTATAATATTATTATATATGGAAGTAACATTTAGATTACTAACTGGGAATGTGATATTTAGTAAAAATATTATTTATGTTTTAATATTTAATTTAATTATTAGTTTGTTTTTTGATGTTATTGGCAGAATTTTTAATAGGAAAACTAATAAAATAATATTTCTTATAAATTTATTTTTATTAAGCTTACTTTACAGTATTCAGTTATGTGTATTTAAAATGTTTAGTTTTTATTTTGATTTTGGTTTACTTGGGGCATCAGGACAAGTAGCATCTTTTGCAGGTGATGGAGTAGATTTAGTTATTAGGAATATCATTGGAGTTATCCTCCTATTTATGCCATTTATATTATTTACTATTTTTAATAATATAATATTAATTGAAAGAGAAAATAAAAAATCTATACTTATTAAAAGTAGTTTATGTTTAGTTAGTGTTGGTTCATTTTATTTATTTTTACAAATTAATAAAGATAAAATTAATTCACCATATAAACTATATTATGATGTAAATAATGTTGATTTAAATGTTAGAACATTCGGAGTATTAGATACATTTGTTATAGATACTTATAGATTAATATTTGGGTTTGATGAAAAAATAGATATTATTATTAAAGATAATGATGGTGATAGTGATAATGTTGATAATCCAGAAGAAATTATTTATGAATATAATAATTTAGATATTGATTTTGATGCTTTAATAAGTAGTGAAAGTAATAAAACTATTAAAAGTATGCATGAATATTTCAAAAATGAAAGGAGCACTAAACAAAATAAATATACAAAATATTTTGAAGGAAAGAATTTAATTTTGTTTATGGCAGAAAGTTTTAATGAAATAGCTGTAAGAGAAGATACAACTCCGACATTATATAAGTTAGTGAGTACTGGATTTAAATTTAATAATTTTTATACTCCGACGATATCAAGTACAATTGGAGGAGAATTCCAAGAACTTACTGGTTTGGTAGCTGCCTCAGGATTTGTAAGCCCATGGAAAAGTGGAAACAATTATTTTCCATTCGGAGTAGCAACAAGCTTTAAAGAACTTGGCTATAATACATTTGCTTATCATGATCATAGCATATATTTTCAAGATAGATATAAATATTTAAAAGCATTAGGTTTTGATAATTTTAAAGGATGCTTTAATGGTCTTGAAAAAAGTATAAATTGTAAACAATGGCCTGAATCTGATGTAGAAATGATTAATGCTACATTTGATGATTATATAAATAGTGATAAACCATTCTTTACATATTATGCTACGGTTAGTGGTCATGGTGGTTACACATTTACCCAAAGTGCAATGGCTAAAAAACATCAAAGTGATGTGGCAGGTTTAGAGTTTAGTGAGAAACCTCTTGCTTATTTGGCAGCTCAAATAGAACTTGATAGAGCTTTAGAAACTTTGATAAATAAGTTAAAAGAAGCAGGTAAATTAGATAATACTGTTATTGCCTTAGTAGGGGACCATTATCCATATTACTTAAGTATAGATGAAGTAAATGAAATAGCAAGTTATAAAAAAGATAGTGTAGTTGAAGTAAATAAGAGTAATTTTATACTTTGGAATAGTGAAATGGAAACTATAAATGTAGATAAAGTTGGAAGCCAAATAGATGTTTTACCAACAATATATAATTTATTTGGTGTAAAATATGACTCGAGATTAATTATTGGAAAAGATATATTAAGTACAGAACCTGGTCTTGCTATATTTGGAAATAGAAGTTGGGTTAGTGATAAAGGTACTTATTTTGCTAAGTCAGGTAAATTTGTTTCTAAAAATAATGAAACAGTAAGTAATAACTATATAACCTATATGAATAGTTTAGTTGGTAATAGAATGATTATGAGTAAAAATATATTAACAAATGATTATTATAAGAAAGTTTTAGGTGTTAAATAATGTGTGGAATAGTAGGTTTAGTTACCAAAAAAGAAAAAGAAAATACAATTAAATTAATGAATGATAGAATAAAACATCGTGGTCCAGATGGAGATGGATATTTTATAGATGGAGATGTAGCTTTAGGTCATCGTCGTCTTTCAATTATTGATTTATCTACCGGTGATCAACCAATGTTTAATGAAGATGGTTCTGTTGTTACAGTCTTTAATGGTGAAATTTATAATTATCATGAATTAAAAGAAGAACTAATAGCACTTGGTCATGATTTCAAAACCAAAAGTGATACTGAAGTTTTGGTTCATGGTTATGAAGAGTGGCATACCGATTTACCTAAACATTTACGTGGTATGTTTGCTTTTGCTATATATGATAAGAATAAAAATGAAGTATTCTTAGCTCGTGATAATTTTGGCATAAAACCTTTATACTTTGCTAAAATGAATGATACATTTATGTTTGCATCAGAAATTAAAGCCTTTTTAGATGTTCCAGATTTTGAAAAAGTATTTAATGAAAGTATATTAGAGGCATATCTTGAATTTAGTTTTGTACCTACGAATGAAACTTTCTTTAAAGGAGTACATCGTTTAGATGCTGGATGCAGTCTTTTATATAAAGATGGTGAAATAAAATTAAATAAATATTTTAAATTAGACTTTAAAGAAGAAAATATGAGTTTTGAAGATGCTGTTAAAAATATTAGTGATGTTATGAAAGATAGTGTAGAAAAACACTTAATAGCGGATGTTGAAGTAGGTTCATTTTTATCAAGTGGTATAGACTCATCATATATAGTTTCTTTAGCTAAACCTGATAAGACATATACAGTTGGTTATGAAAATAAAAAATATGATGAAACAATGTACGCTAAAGATTTAGCAGGAAAATTAGGTATAAAAAATGAAAGTAAAATAATAACTAAAGAAGAGTATTTAGAAAACATTAGTAAAATAATGTATCATTTAGATGAACCAACGAGTGATCCTGCAGCTATATCATTATATTTTGTTGCCAAACTTGCAAGTAAAGATTTAAAAGTAGTTTTATCTGGTGAAGGTGCAGATGAATTCTTCGGAGGTTATAACTATTATAGAGAAGAAGTAGATTATAAATTTTATAATAAATTACCTTATTGTGTAAGACATATAATTGGTAAAATTGCTAGTATTTTCCCTGAAGGAAGAGGCTTTAACTTCCTAGTAAGACGCGGAGAAAAACTAGAAAATAGTTATATCGGGGTTAATAGAAATTTCTCAAGTAAAATGGCTAAGAAAGTTCTTAAAAATAATTATGAATTAAAAGCTATCGATGCAACTAAAGATATTTATAATGAATTTAAGAATTATAGTAATATTGATAAAATGCAAGCTATTGATATAAATTTCTGGCTTATGAAAGATATACTTTTAAAAGCAGACAG
Organism: uncultured Erysipelotrichaceae bacterium; assembly: GCA_902797105.1. GTDB lineage: Bacteria > Bacillota_I > Bacilli_A > RF39 > UBA660 > Onthocola_B. Next base: position 27,394 of record CADBRL010000029.1, on the reverse strand, counting down.
AATGACAATGGCATCATCTATCGAAGGAAGAGTACCATTTATTGATAAAGAAGTATTTAAAGTAGCATCACATCTTCCATTTGATTATAAAGTTACAAAAGAAAATACCAAAGTAGCTTTAAGAGCAGCAGCTAAAGAAGTTATACCAACTGAAGCTTATAAAAAGAAAAAGTTAGGTTTTCCAGTTCCTGTAAGGGAATGGATTAAGGAATGTGACTTTAAAGAAGAAGTTGAAAAGACTTTAAATAGTGATGTTGCAAATAAATATTTTAATACCAAAATAATTAATAAGATGTTTGAAGAACATATAAATGGTAAAAAAGATAATTATCGTAAGATATGGACAATATATACATTTATAAAATGGTATCAAGTATTTTTTGAAGGAAAGTAAGGGGTTATGGAGAGATTAGGTATAAAAATAATAGAAGGGGAATATCCCAGAATAATACTATATAATAGTGATGAAGTTTATTTAGAAATATCTTTTGTAAATAATTTAGATTTATATTTTATATTTAATGGTGCTAATAAAAGTCAAAAATTTATAATTGATGAAAGTAATGTAAGAGTTTATGATATATTTAATAAACTTTATAATGATTTAATTGATTGTAAACTGCCTTTTGATAGTGATAAAGAAAGATTACGTAGACTTACAAATTATAGTTTATTAGTACAAAATAATATAATAACATGGAAAAGCGATGATTATCCTTTTGATATTGGACCATCTTTTAAAATAGAAAAAGTTAGTGATATAATAAATATTACCTTTGATAGAGGTAAGGAAAATGAATATAATATAAATAATCGTAGAGTTGCAGTAAGAATAAGAAATAGTGGTTCATTGTATCATCCATTTAATGCAAATTTTATGACACTTTATCATGAATTATGTAATTTAGATTTAAAGCAAATATATATAGATGAAATAATGGATTTAAGAAGAATAAAAAAATAAGGAGGAAGTATGGAATATGTAATTATAGGACTACTTGTAGTAGTTATAGTACTTTTATTAGTATTAATTTTAAGAAAAAACAATAATAGTGAAATGACAGAAAGACTTGGTCATTTTGAAGCAAACATTAATAAAGAAATTGGTGAATTTAAATTTGGGTTTTCTAAAGTATTAACTCAAGATTTTGAATTATTAAATGAAAGAATTGAAAAGAAACTAACACTAATAAATGATAGAGTTAATGAGCGACTAGATCAAAATTTTGAAAAAAGTAATAAAACATTTATGAATGTTTTAGAAAGACTTAATAAAATTGATGAAGCTCAGAAGAAAATTGATAGTTTAAATGGTGAAATAGTATCACTTCAAGGAGTTTTAACAGATAAGAAAACTCGTGGTACATTCGGAGAAGTAAATTTAGAATATATTTTAAATAATGCTTTTGGAAGTAATAGAAATGGTATATATAAAACACAAGTTAAATTATCTACTGGGGTTATAGCAGATGCTATACTTTATGCACCATCACCACTTGGTACAATTGCTATTGATTCAAAGTTTCCTTTAGAAAACTATCAAAGAATGACCGATAGAACAAAATCTAAAGAAGAAAGAGAATACTATGAAAAGATGTTTGTTCAAGATGTAAAAAAACATATTAATGCTATTAGTGAAAAATATATAATACCTGGTGAAACAACTGATGAAGCTATTATGTTTTTACCAGCAGAAGCTTTATTTGCAGAAATAAATGCTTATCATCCTGAACTTCTTAATTATGCATATAGTAAAAAAGTATGGATCGCTGGTCCAACAACACTTATAAGTACACTTTCAATAATAAGTATGATACTTAAGAATATGGAAAGAGATAAATATGCTAAAGTAATCCATGAAGAACTAAATAAATTAAGTGTAGAATTTGGAAGATATAAAGAACGCTGGGATAAACTTGCTAGAAGTGTTAAAACAGTAAATCAAAGTATTGATGAACTTCATACAACTAGTGAAAAGATAACTAAAAGATTTGATAGTATCAATAGTGTTGATTTAGATAAAATTGGTTCTAAAGAAGATGAAAAAATGATTGAGATGAATTAAAATCTCAATCATTTTCTATTACAAAAGTATCTGAGTATAAGTTAAATGTCAACATATTATTTTTTCATAATTGATTTTGTGTATGGTTTTCTTTCATCAGTTCTATAAAGAATATAATCAATACTAGTATTATAGTAGTCTGCTAAAAGTCTTAAATAATCAACTGGAATATTTACTTTTTCTAATTCATATTTACTATAGTTGGATTGGTCTATTTTTAAATAATTTGCAATATCTTTTTGATATAAATCTTTGTCTTCTCGTAATTCTTTTAATCTATTCATGTTTATCACCTGTAGAAATATTAACATAGTTATAATTTAACTATTGACAAATAGGTAAAATTTACCTACGATATATTTATAATAGTTGAAATATAACTATGGAGGTTGATTATGAAAAACAAAAAGAAATATATTTTTATAATAACTATTTTATTATTATGTAGTATTATATTGTATTTGTTAAATGAAAATCATGGTTTAAAAGAGAGTAGTAATAATTATGAAAATAACAAAATTACAAAGCGTGAAAATATGTTATCCATGATGATTGAAACGGAAGCAAATTCTGGAAATTATGAAATGACCACAAGAGATAGTTGGCCAACAGATGGTTATGTTTTTAATACAGAACTTTCAAAATGTGAAAATTGTGGAGAGCTTTCTTGGGATGACGCCAACAAAACAGTTTTAATGAGTGGAAATGTATCAGATAAGTGTTATGTGTATTTTGATATATATGTAGCACCAGCTTTAGCAGATTATGTAAAATCATTATACACAGGTACTCAAGGGGAAAACAATATTTATTATCACGATAGTAGTCTCACAAAAGGAGCAGGTGACAATAGTTATAGATACTCAGGTGCAGATCCAAACAACTATGTATGTTTTGGCTCAGATGCAACACCATGTCCAACAGATAGCTTGTATAGAATAATCGGAGTATTTGATAGACAAGTTAAATTGATAAAAGCAACAGAAGCTACAAGTACTTTACTAGGGACTGATGGTGCTTACGTTTCAGACACTGGTTACAATTGGAATTCTTCTGGTAGTGTATGCCATAACAGTAGTGGAAGTCAGAACAACGCGATACCAAATGTTTACTTCGAAACAAAATTATTGTCTAATTCTCAGTTATCTTTAATATCAAATAATTCAGATTGTAATAAATGGAAATATTCGAATCTTAATACAATTAATTTAAATACTAATTTTATAGCAAATATAGGCGCGGAATGGACAAAAAAAATAGCTATGACAACATGGAAAGTTGGAGGAAATACATATGCTAATATTGCTGGTCAATCAGCCAAAATAGCATATCAAAATGAAATAACAAATGCTGCTACAACAAACGAAGCAACAGAATACAGTACAAAAATAGGGTTAATGTATGCAAGTGATTATGGATTTGCAGCAGCCCCAAGTGCTTGGACAACTAATCTTACTAGTTATGGTGATGCAAACATTAAAAGTGTCAATTGGATGTATATGGGGTTAGACGAATGGACTATTTCCCATAATGTGGATAATAATAACTATGATGTGTTCTGTGTCAATCATATTGGAGGGATCTGTTCTTATTCTCCGAACATTTATAATGTTGCTGTTCGGCCAGTCTTCAGTCTCACATCTTCCGTGAACTATGCATCGGGAAGTGGCTCTGCCACTGATCCGATTGTGATAAACTGATTGACGGACAGTTTTTTGAAAAAACATCGGTAAAACCTAGCAAAAATGAGGTAAATAGTTCGACCTATGTTGAACGATTTGTCTCATTTTTTGAGTTATAAAGATGCTAAAATTATATAAAAAAGTTATAAAAACAACATTTTTACTCATCGTTTATAAAAAAATAGAAATTATTTTACGCAAAAAAAGTTGTAAATGTCAATATAAAATATTTATGACATTTTATATTGACATTTACAGAAGGTAATGAAGCACAAAATTCACTGATTAGAATTTCATGAATTAACAAAAGTGATAAAAATCAATTGTTCATCACTTTTTAAATTGCTATTTTGTTCTTGTAAGTGTCAATTCTTTTTCTAAAGTATTAACTTCAGCATTAAATTTTAATATTCTGTATTCTCTATTTGCTTCTTTAAAATGTAGTTTAAGTTTACTGCCAATTATAAGTCTATGTCTAGTACTCGGATTTTCTAACCATTTACAATCAGGATTATAAACATAATTACCATCCAAAATGTCATCAAAATAAACAATACCCTCGATTAATTCTTTAGTTTTAACAACCATATATCTTGGCATAATATCCTCGATATACCCAACAAACTCCATATCTTGACGTTTTAAAACATAATCAATCATGTAAAGTTTATTTGCTTCATATTCAGCTTTATCAGCACATCTTTCCATCATTGATGCTCTTTCACATAAACTATTAAGGGAAATCTTTAGTTCATCCATATTAATTGTTCCATCATATATTTTATCAATATTATCTAAAATATATTCAATAATTAAATCCATAAGTCTTCTTATTGGTGAAGTAGTTTGAGAATAAGCTTTTGATGCTAAAGCATAATGTCCTTTGTTTTCAGTGCTAAAATAGGCTTTTTGCATTGATTTTAAAAGTAGGGAAGAAAGTATAAAGAATTCTTCTTTAGAGTTTAAACTATTTATAACAGATTGCATAACATGGGGGTCGTCACTATTTTCTATAGCATCAACCCTGTATCCCATTGAAGTAATTAATTTAACAACTTCTTTTACTTTATCATCATATGGTATTTCATGATTTCTATACACAAATTCAATACCTAAGTTATACATGTATTCTGCTAGAGCTTCATTAGTTATTACCATAAAGTTCTCAATTAACTTTTCTGCAGGACCTTGATGACGTTGTGTTACATCAATTATGTTTCCTTCATCATCTAAAATAAATTCAATTTCTTTAGCACCGAAATCTAAAGCACCATTTTCTTTACGATGATTTTCAATAATTTGTGCAAGTTCTTGCATAAGTAATAAATCATTTACAAATGGATCATAACCTTCTGGAACAACATTATTTTCAAATATTTCATTACAATCTTCATAAGTCATTTTCTTTTTTGATTTTATAACACTATCAAAGAAAGAAAAATCTACAATTTCACCTTTAGGATTAATTTCAATTTGATATGTTTTAGTAAGTCTTTCCACATTTGGATTTAAAGAACAAATGCCGTTAGAAACTTGTGGATGTAGCATATGATTTACACTATCAATTAAGTAAACACTGGTTGTATTATGACAAGCTCGCATAAATAAAGGACTATTATATTTTATATAACGTGAAACATGGGAAATCGATACTTTTAATAAATAATTGCAGTTTGGTTTCTTTGTTATACCTACAGCATCATCCATATCTTTAGTATGGGCACCATCAATTGTAACTATATTTTCATCTGTTAAATCAACACGACCTTTTTTATCTTCTTCCGTAACTTCAGTAGGTAATCCATAAACTTGGTCGGTTTCTTCTTTAGAATATCTAACTTTAAAACCATTATTATAATTTATAGCTTCAAGTTCAGCATTTACATCATTTTTATGTCCCAAAACTTCAATAAAATTAATATTATAATAATTGTTAAATTGTTCAGTGCTTATTTTACCTAAAAATCTTGTGCCAACTGGTAACTTTAGTTTTGAAAATTTTTCTTCCGTACATCTTACTTTAATATTTGTATTGCCAACCATTTTGATTTTTCCATCTTCTAAAACTTCACATACTATTTCGGAATTAGCTCTTTTTATTATTTTAACTAATGATATATTTTTCTTTTCTTTCTTTAAAAGAACTTTATCATAGGGAAGAATTCCAGTTGTATTTTCATAAGGTAGAGTATAGGTAATACCATTAAAATTAACAATATAAAAGTTTTTTTTAGTTACTTCTGCAGTTGTAACAAAATAATTTGATGGCATAGTTTTATAGACATTATTTTCAGGGTCATAATAAGCTATCCCTTCATTTTCTAGTTCTTCTAAAGCACTATGTAGTTCTTTTTCATCAGCTTTAGTTATTTTTAGTAGTTCTTTAAATGTGTAAGAAACTGAATAGGGATTAAATAAATTATATATTCTTTCTAGGTCATCAACACTATCAAGTTCTTGAACTTTGCCAATAACTTTTACTAGTTTATATCCATCATCTTCTTTTCTTACTATTATATAATCTTTTTTTCTAACTTCATTATTTTTAATATCTATTTCTTGAAACTCACCATTAATAGCAAAAATCATTTTATTATCTGTAATTTTATTTACTTTTGAAACAAAAAAATTAGATGGAAACACATAATAACAATTATTAACAAAATCGTAATATATTTTTCCATCTAATTCTAATTTAAGTAAATTTTTGACAATGTGACGCTTTTGAACGTTTGTGATTGTTTTATATCCAAGCGCATTTTTAATGTCATTTAATGTTAAGCTTTTTGGATTTGGTTTAAAAATTTCAATTAATGTTTTTTTCATAATGTACCACCCTCATTATTAATATAGTTTATTTTGAAAGTATTGTCAATGATTAATTTATTTGATAAAATTATGATGGTGGTAATAATGGTGCTTTATTTAGTTAGTAATAATTTAGTAATAGATAATATAGTTTATGAAACAGATGAAACTTTAGAAAATAAAAGAGTAAATAGACCTCTTTCAATTGAAGGAGAAAAGGTGGCTGTAAAACTTGTTAAGAAAATTAATGCTAATATTGTTTATTCTTCTAGTTATGCATCAAGTGTTGCAAGTGCTAAGTATTTTGCTGCGGTTAAAAAGTGTGATGTTGTAATAAATTCTTTTTTAAATGATTTAAGAGTGGGAGACTTAGGAAGAAGAAATATTCAGATGCTTAGATTTATGCAAGAAAGAGATTTTAATTTTAAGTTTAATCGTGGTGAGAGTTTACTAGATGTAAATAAAAGAATGAATGTAGCAATTGATAGAATTATAAAGAAAAATGGTAATAAGGATTTGGTTATATTTACGCAGAAAAGTGCCATTATTGGGTATCTTTTGGATAAACTTGAAAAAGGATATAATTTAGATGATAGGCTTATGCTTAGTTTTAATGATAAAGTTATAATAGATGATGCAAATGAAGATGTAAATATTATTAAAATATGTTTTGATAAAGGGAAAGTTGTAGATTGTAGTGTTATAGAAATGGAGAAGTAAAAATGGAAGAAAAAGTATCAATAAATATTAGTGCAAGACATGTACATTTAACTAAAAAAAATATACATAAATTATTTGGACATTCATTACATGTGAAAAGAATGCTTAATCAAGTTGGTCAATATGCTGCTGAAGAAGTTGTTACAATTAAAAATGGTGATAAAAAAATAGAAAATGTTAGAGTTATTGGACCAGAAAGAAAATATAATCAAGTAGAAATATCTGCGTGTGATGCAAGAATGCTAGAAATTAAACCTCCGGTTAGAAAAAGTGGAAATTTAGATGGAGCAGAGATGATTACTATTGAAACAGATAAAGGTTCTGTTATGGGAAATTTTGCAATAATTGCTGAAAGACATGTGCATTTTAGTCCATCAGATGCTTTAAAATATGGAGTAGAGGATGAAGAACTTTTAAAACTTGAAATTGGAGGAATAAAACCAGGTGAAGTGGAAGTTCATGCTAAAGTTAGTAATGATGGTTTTTATGAAGCTCATTTAGATACTGATGATGCTAATGCATTTTTAATTACACCGGGGGATATTGGAGTTTTGAAAAAATGAGTTTTTATATTGGAAATGTTAAAATTAATGGACAAATTGTTGTAGCACCAATGGCCGGTATAAGCAACATGACTTTTAGAAGAATTTGTAAGACTATGGGAGCATCATTTGTTGTTGCAGAAATGGTAAGTGATAAGGCTATAACTTATGGAAATGAAAAGACTTTTGAACTTCTTAAAATGAATGATGATGAAAGACCAATTAGTCAACAAATATTTGGAAGTGATATAAATTCTTTTGTGGAAGCAGCTAAAATTGTAGAAGAAAAAATGCATCCAGATATCATTGACATAAATATGGGATGTCCTGTACCTAAAGTGGCAATAAAAAATCAAGCGGGAAGTGCACTTTTAAAAAATCCTGAGAAGGTCGGAGAAATAGTTAAAGCTGTTGTAAATACTGTAAATGTACCAATTACTGTTAAAATAAGAAGTGGTTGGGATGCAAATAGTATTAATGCTGTGGAAATAGCTAAAATATGTGAAGAAAGCGGAGCTAGTGCTATAACTGTGCATGCTAGAACAAGAGCTCAAGGCTACTCTGGTAAAGCAGATTGGAATGTAATTAAAGAAGTTGTTCAAAGTGTATCAATTCCTGTGATTGGTAATGGAGATGTACTTTCATGTTATGATGCTAAAAGGATGCTTGATGAAACAGGATGTGCTGCAGTTATGATTGGCAGAGGTCTTCTTGGTAATCCTTGGCTTATTAAAGAATGCAAGAATTATTTAGAAAATGGATTAGAACCAGTAAAAATAAGTTATGATGAAAAACTTGATATGATGGAGTATCATTTAGATAAATTATGTGAAGATAAAAGTGAAAGACAAGCTGTACTTGAAATGCGCATGCATCTACTTAACTATTTAAAAGGTATGCCTGATGCAAGCAATATTAAAAACTTAGTATGTAAAGGAAAAAGTAGAGAAGAAATAATAAATATTTTAGAAAATTATAGAAATCAAATAAAAAACTTGTAGAAAGTTAATCTACAAGTTTTTTTGATACATAGTTTATTGGACCAGCTCCGATTGTTATTACTAAATCTTCTTCTTTAACATTTTCTTTTAAATATTTTATAATTTTATCAAAGTCATCTATATAAATAACATTTGGATTTTTATCCTTTATTTTATCCACTAACATTTCTTCGGAAATGTTGAAAGTATTAATTTCTCTAGCTGGATATATTTTGGCAATAATTACATGGTCAAAATTTGCTAGAACATTTGCAAAAGCATCTAAGTGTTCTTTTGTTCTTGAATAGGTATGTGATTGAAATACTGCCCAAGAAGATTTGTGTTTTACACTTTTAACACTTTCGAGTGTTGTTTTAATTTCAGATGGGTGGTGGGCATAATCATCATAAATGTATGCGCCATTATATTTTCCAAGATATTCAAATCTTCGACCAACACCATGATATTTTTCTATAGCATTTTTAATTACATTTACATCTAAAATATATTCATGAGCAAGTGCAAAAGCTGCTAGAGAATTATATATATTATGATATCCATTAATATTTAAATTAATAGTTAGTAAGAAATTATCGTCTTTGTATAAATCATAAGAATAATGACCTAGAGAATTACATGTAATATTTTTAGCCTTATAATTTGATTTTTTATTTATTCCATAGGTAATTACTTTAGCTTTAGTGTATTTATCTAATTCATTAGAGTTTTCATCATCATTATTCTTTACAAGATAACCATTATCTGGAAGTAAACTAACATATTTATAAAATGATTTTTTGATATTGTCTAAATTTTTAAAATAATCAAGATGATCATTATCAATATTAGTTATGATAGCACTAGTTGGATGAAAATGTAAAAATGAATCAACATATTCACAAGCTTCCATAACAAAATAATCGTGACTACCAAGGTGAGTGTTGCCATTTATTTCAGGCATTATAGCTCCGACTTGGATTGTGGGATTAAGACCAGCTTCCAAAAAAATTAAACTAAGCATTCCAGTTGTGGTACTTTTACCATGAGTTCCTGATACACATAAAGAATTTTTGAATTTTTTCATAAGCATGCCAAGAAATTCTGCTCGTTCAAAGTTTGGTTTGTTTAAATTTTTAGCTTCTTTTCTTTCTGGGTCATCTTCATGAATGGCTGCTGTATAAACTATTATATCTGCATCTTTAACTAATTCGGGATGATGCCCGTATAAAACTTTAATTCCACATTTGTTTAAATTTTTAGTAATGTCTGTTTCAGTTAAATCGCTACCAGTAACCAAAGCATTCATATTTTTAAGCATTAAAGCAATACTACTCATGCTGATGCCTCCGATACCTATTAAATGTATTTTTTTATTGTTAAACATAAAATCACGTCCTTACATAATCATATTATAGCAAATAAAAGAAAATGCGCAAGTAAAAGAGTGAAAATTGGTAAATTTTAGTTATTTATTTTTAAGATTTTTAATGTGTAAATTTTTGATATGTCAATTTCATGAAAAATAAAAAATACGAAAAGTAAAGAAATGTCAAAAAATATAATTTTTTTAAGAATGTGGGTTTTTATTAGAAATTATAAGGGATTGCGTAATATTGTTTAAAAATACGAACAACGAAAAATAAGGATAAAAATGATGTTTTGAAAATTTTCAAAAAATAAAAAAGCTAAAAATTGATGGACAATTATCTTGAAGTATACTATAATGAAATTGTGAAGGGAAGGTAGTAGTAGAATGCCAAATAAGGAAGAAGAATTTTTTGAAACAATTAAAGTGGTTAAAAGGAATGGTTCTAAAGTAAGTTTTAATGGAACTAAGATAGCCATGGCAATTAAAAAGGGCTTTGATAGTATTAAAGTTACAAACGAGGATGATGATGAAATTTTAAAATATTCATCAAGTGATATCCAAAAAGTATATGGTCACGTAATTAAAAGAATTGAAAAAGATTATAGTGATAAAGCAAGTATTAAGATTGAAGATATTCAAGATATAATCGAAGATACTTTGAAAAAAGATAAATATGATGATGTTTATGAAAATTTTGCTAATTATAGAGAAAATAGAACTAAAGCAAGAGAAGCATTTACAGATGATAAAAGAAGTCATAAGTTTTTAAAGACTTTGGAAGGTTTAGCTCTTAAAAGTGCTGCAGAAGATGATGCCAAAAGAGAAAATGGAAACATAGATGGAAACTCAGCGATGGGAACAATGCTTCAATTTGGGTCAAATGTTTCTAGAGAATTTGCTAAATCATATTTAATGAAGAAAAAATTTGCGGATGCTCATGATGAAGGATATATTCATATTCATGATATGGATTTTGAAGCAATGGGTACAACAACATGTATGCAAATTGATTTAGATAAATTATTTAAAAATGGATTTTCAACTGGTCATGGCCATTTAAGAGAACCAAATGATATTATGAGTTATTCTGCACTTGCTGCGATAGCTGTTCAATCTAATCAAAATGATCAACATGGTGGACAAAGTATTCCGGCATTTGATTATTATTTAGCACCAGGTGTTTTAAAAACATTTAAAAAAATGGTTAAAACATCTATTAAGGATTATGTTGATTTAGAAGATTTGAATGATTTTATCAATATGAATAGTATTGAAAAAGATATTGCTAAAATTAGTACAATAGATATAACTGTTGATTATTTTGAAAAATATTATAAAGATTCAAAATTAATGAAAAGAATGTTTGATTTAGCATTAAAGAAATCTTTGGAAAAAACTGAAAAGAGAACATATCAAGCAATGGAAGCTTTTGTTCATAATTTAAATACAATGCATTCAAGAGCTGGAGCTCAAGTGCCATTTTCATCAATTAACTTTGGTACAGATACATCTAGTGAAGGTAGAATGGTTACTAAAAACTATATGCTTGCTAGTGAAGCAGGACTTGGACATGGTGAAACACCGATATTTCCAATTTCAATATTTAAAGTAAAAGAAGGTGTTAACTATAATCCTGAAGACCCTAACTATGATTTATTTAAATTAAGTTTAAGAGTTTCTGCCAAGAGATTATTTCCAAATTGGTCTTTCTTAGACAGCTCATTTAATAAACCTTATTATAAAGAGGGAGATTATAGAACTGAAGTAGGTTATATGGGATGCCGTACAAGAGTTATAGGTAATGTGGTTGACCCTGATAAACAAATTACACCAGGTAGAGGAAATCTTTCATTTACATCAATTAATCTTCCAAGAATTGGTATTAAACATGGTGTTGTTGGTAAAGATGCTTTGGATAAAGCTGATATGGAAGGCTTTTATGAAGAACTTGATGAATTAATGGAACTTGTAAAAGATCAATTACTTGAAAGATATGAAATTCAATGTAATAAAAGAGTATATAATTTTCCATTTTTAATGGGTCAAGGAGTTTGGCTTGATAGTGATAAGTTAAAACCAAATGATAAATTAAAGAAAGTATTAAAGCATGGTACACTTTCAATTGGGTTTATTGGTCTTGCAGAATGTTTAAAGGCTTTAACATTAAAACATCATGGTGAATCTGAAGAATCACAAAAACTTGGAATAGAAATTATTGGTCATATGAGAGCAAAATGTGACGAATATAGTGAAAAGTATAATTTGAATTTTACGTTATTAGCAACACCAGCTGAAGGATTGTCTGGAAGATTTGTAAATATTGATAGAGATATTTATGGTAAAATTAAAGGAGTAACAGATAGAGCATATTATACAAATTCATTCCATGTTCCAGTTTATTACAATATATCAATTGCAGATAAACTAAGACTTGAAGGAGCATATCATAAGTTTACGAATGCTGGACATATTAGTTATATTGAACTTGATGGTGACCCATCAGATAACTTAGAAGCATTTGAAAGTGTAGTTAGAATAATGAAGGAAAGTGATATTGGATATGGTGCAATAAACCATCCGGTAGATAGAGATCCAGTTTGTGGATATGTTGGAATTATTAAAGATGTTTGTCCAAGATGCGGTAGAAAAACTGGTGAACCAGTTAGTGTTGATTTACTAAAAAGATTAGAAGGAAAGGAATAAGGAGAAGTAGTATGGAAAAAATTGAAGAAGAAGTAAAATCAAAAAAAGTAACAGGCGAAGGAGTAGAATTCGAAAGAATTAGAAGAATTACAGGATATTTAGTAGGTACAGTAGAACGTTTCAATAATGGTAAAAAAGCCGAAGAACATGATAGAGTAAAACATACTTTTAAAACTTGCTCTTGTAGTAAATAAAGTTAGCTAAAAAGCTAGCTTTTTTCATATAATCAAGGTATAATAGTTGTTTACAAGGGTGATTTAGTTGAAAATTATAAGAGATAATAAGGTATGTGTACAGAAAAGAGATTTAGGTTTAATATTTGGTAAACCATTTGATGTTAGTTATTATATAGATGTTACTTTAGGTATAGATTTTGTTGAAATAGAAGGTGATGAAATTAAAAATAAAGTAAAAGAAGCTAGCTTTGTGTTAGATTATGATGAATTTATTAATAAATCATTTGAAGCAATATTAAAAAAACGAAATTTAATTAATTCAGAAGTTATTAGTTTATCTTTAAAAAGTCAAAAAATAAATGATAAACATAGTTTAGAAGAAATAAATAATGAATGCAAAAAATTAATTAATTTATCCAATCAATTACTTTGTTTATTATTAATAAAAGAAGGAAAAATAATGCTTAAAATACCAAGTGAAATTGTTAGAAAAAGATAAGTGTGTTTAATCAATTTGCTCTTGATTATTTATTAAATTACCTTTATAATAGATTTATAGAGATATAAATTTAAAAATATATTCTATAGAAAAACGGAGGATTGAAATGGATAATTTATTATTCGCCATTTTATCCCTTATTGTTGGAATTCTTATTGGTTGTGGAGTACTTTATTTTATTCTTTCGAATAAAGCTTCAAGAACTATGAAAAATGCTAATAATATAATCGAAGGTGCTAAGAAAGAAGCAGAAAAAAACAAGAGAGATGCTTTACTTGAATTAAAGCAAGAATCATATCGTCTTAAACAAGAAACAGATGCAGAAATAAAACAAAGAAAAGCAGAAATTTTACAATCTGAAGACCGTCTTTTAACAAGAGAAAATAATCTTGATAAAAGAGAAGAAATGCTTCAAAACAGAGATAATTCTCTGCAAGAAAAAGAAAATGATTTATTAGCAAAACAAAAAAAATTACAAGAAAAAGAGGACAAAATGGATGCGCTAATGAAAGAAGAAATAGCGCAACTTGAAAAAATTGCTGGATATAGCAAAGAAAAAGCACGTAAAGTAATTATGGAACGTGTAGAAAATGATATGGAATTAGAAATTACTAATTATATCAAAGAAGAAGAAGCAAAAGCTAAGTTAGAAGCTCATGAAATTGCTAAACAATTAATTGTTAGTAGTATGGAAAGATATGCTGATGATGTTGTTGGTAATCAAACAGTAAGTACAATTGATTTGCCAAATGATGATATGAAGGGAAGATTAATTGGACGTGAAGGAAGAAATATTAGAACAATTGAATCTGTAACAGGTGTTGATTTAATAATTGATGATACGCCAGAAGCTATTAGTTTATCATCATTTGACCCACTTCGAAGAGAAATAGCTAGAATTACAATTGAAACTTTAATTAAGGATGGTAGAATACATCCAGGACGTATTGAAGAAGTATATGACAAAACAGTTAAAGATGTAAATGCTAGAATAATTCAAATTGGTAATCAAACAATTAATGATTTAGGAATTACAAAAATGGATCCTGAACTTGTTACATTAATAGGTAAATTAAATTTTAGAACAAGTTATGGGCAAAATGCTTTAAAACATTCAATTGAGGTTGCAAACCTTTGCGGACTTATGGCATCAGAACTTGGTGAGAATGTAACTCTTGCCAAAAGAGCAGGACTTTTACATGACATAGGTAAAGCTATTGACTTTGAAGTTGAAGGAAGCCATGTGGAAATTGGTCTTGAGTTTGCTAAAAGACATCATGAACCAGAAGTTGTACTAGACGCTATTGCTTCACATCATGGTGATACTGAAGCTAAATCAACAATTGCCGTTTTAGTGGCAATTGCAGATACACTATCAGCAGCAAGACCTGGTGCTAGAAATGATTCATTAGAAAATTACATTAAACGACTTGAACAACTTGAAGAAATTGGAAACTCTTATGAAGGTGTTGAAAAGACATTTGCAATGCAAGCTGGAAGAGAACTACGTGTTATTGTAAAACCTCAAGAAGTTGATGATGCTAAAAGTTATAAAATGGCAAGGGATATTAAAGAAAAAATTGAAAATGAAATGCAATATCCTGGTACAATAAAGATAACTGTTATTAGAGAAACAAGAGTACAAGAAGAGGCTAAATAAGTTTCTTCTTTTTCTATGCAAAAATGCTTTATTATTTAAGTGTTTTATGATATTATTAATACATAAGAAAATATTAAGGAGTAAGAAGTAAATTATGAAAAAAGCATTGAGTGTAACAGGTAAAATAGCAGCATTTTTGGGAGTAACGGTGGGTATGATTTTAGTAGCATTAATTTTAACAATAACTTTGATATGTCATGGCCCAAGTGAAAGTGCAAAAGAATTATTTGCCACAACAATTCTTGAAACTGGACAATTAAAATTCTTAGCTAATGTCTTTTTAAGCAAAGAAGAATTACAAGAAATCGTAGATAAAAATTCACTTCAAGATATGGATGCCGAAGTGGATACTGACTTAATTAATACTGAAGTTAACAAAGAAAAAGAATTAATAGAAATAAAAAAAGTTAGTGGTAATAACTTTGAAGGAACAATGATGATAGTTAATGACCCATCAAAAATTAGTTTAGCAACAACATATCCATGGAGCGAATATGGTAAAGAACTTGGAGTATTAGTTGATGATGCAGGTGCTATTGCTGGTGTAAATGGGGGTATTTACTATTCAAGTGGTAATAAAGGTGGAAGACCTTATGGTGTAACTGTTAGTAATGGTGAAGTTCAAGATATAAGTTTAGGACTTTCAGGTTTATACCTAATTGGTTTTGATGAAAATAATCTTCTTCGTATTATAAATTTGGAAGGTATGAATAAAGCAGCAGTTGAAAAAATGTTAAAAGAAGAAAAAATCAGAGATGCAATATCTTTCCAAGAAGAAGCATCAGATAAAAATAATCACTTTGTTAAGTTAATAATTAATGGTGAAAAAAGAGAATTAAATGGAATGGGTAGTGGTGCAAATCCCAGAACAGCGATAGGTCAAAGAAAAGATGGAAGTGTACTTATACTTGTAACAGATGGAAGGGGTAAAAATGGTCATCTAGGTGCAACAGCATCTGACTTAATTGAAATAATGGCGGAATATGGTGCTGTAAATGCAGCAAACTTAGATGGCGGAAGTTCATCATCAATGTATTATAATAAAGAATATTTAATGACTAGTGTAACATTCTACTATTCAAATTCATCATGGAGATTACCAACAGCATTCGTAGTAAAGGATAATTAATATGGCAAAATCAAGAAGAAAATCATTATTTAAAAAAAGTTTATTAATATATACAATTATTGCATCAATTTTATGTGTTGTCTTCGTAATTTATATATTTGTAACTTTAAAAACATATGAAAAAAATCAAACAACAACATTTATAAAATCTACCATAGCTAAGTTAGATGATGACACATTAAAAGGTTATTTAAAAGATAATAATCAAAATGAAAATCTTTTAGATGAATATAAAAAACAAATAAATGATAAAGATATCAAAGTTATCAAAAAAGATGAAAATAATTTTGAAGTAGAATTAAATGAAAGAGTTTTATTTGATGTTGAAACAAAATATTTAAAAACTGAAACAAAACTTGGAATGTTTAGTTATGAACTTAGAGATATAACTAATATAACACCACATTTAGAAAGAGGATTAATCTATTATGATATAACAGTGCCATCAACATATGAAGTTAGTATAGATGGAAAAAAGGCTGAAAATCCAGTTAAAAAGGAAGAATATAAAAATTTAGATTATATGTATCAAAATGACTCAATGCCTTATATAGTAACTTATGAAGTAAATAATTTAACAAAAGAAGTAGATGTAAAGGTAACAAATGAGTATGGAAAAGATGTAAGTTTAAAGAAAAATAAATTTGCATACAAAGCAGATAAAAATTATTTATCATTTGATACTTATGATGAAGCTAAAGAATATCTAAGTAGTGAAGTAGACATCTGGGATTTTGCTCACAAATGGAGTTTATTTTTAACAAATGATTTAAGTGGTTTATCTCATGGTTATAATACAATTAAAACATATTTTATAGATGGAACAGAAATGAATCGTAGAGCTTACAACTGGGCTCATAATATAGATATTATGTTTACAAGTAGACATACATTAAAAAATCCACCATTTACAAATGAAAAGTTAAGTAACTTTACTGTTTATAGTAAGAATGCCTTTTCTTGTGAAGTATATCTTGATAAACACATGGTAGTAAATGGAAAAGAGCAAATAGATACAATGCATGATTATATATATTTTATAAAAGATAATAATACGTGGAAAGTGGTAAATATAAAGGCAGGGGAATAATATGAATAAAGATATCGTGGTATTAATACCAGTATATGATCCGAATGAAGAGATAATGGATACATTTTTAGAAAAGTTAATTAAAAAGTTTGAAAATGTTGTATTCATAAATGATGGATGCAGTGAAAAACATGATAAATACATGAAGAAGTTAGCTAAGAAATATCCAGTAGTAAAACATAATGTTAACTTAGGTAAAGGAAGAGGTTTAAAAAATGGTATAAACTATATTTTAAATAATTATCCAGATGCCAAAGTTATAGTAACAGCAGATTGTGATGGCCAACATAGTGTTAAAGATATTAAAAAATGTGGTGATGTTGCTAAGAAAAATATGGATAGTTTAGTTCTTGGTGTCAGAGATTTCTCAGATAAAAATGTTCCAACACGTTCAAAATTTGGCAATGTTATAACTAGAAATGTTTTATATTCTTTCGTAGGTCAAAAGGTAAGTGATACGCAGACAGGACTTAGAGCAATGAGTTTGGATATTGCAAAAAAGTTAATTGCGGTATCCGGAGAAAGATATGAGTACGAAACAAATGTCTTAATAGAAACAAAACTAAAAAATATACCTATAAAAGAAGTAGTAATTGAAACAATTTATATTAATGATAATGAAACAAGTCATTTTAATCCTGTTAAAGATTCAATCAGAGTATATCGTTTATTTGCATCATATATACTATTTACATTACTTGCTTATATTATAGAAACAGTTATATTTGCTAAAGTTTATGATATAAATAGTGCATTTTATGTAATACCATTATTCTTATTATTATGTAAAATTGTATCATGTATAATAAAAATGATATTTAATAATCATGTAAATTTAAAATATGTAATAATTGATTATGTAGTAAGTGCTATTATTTTATCTTTAGTTAAATCACATATAATACTAATCAAAGTAATAATAGATATCATAATGTTTATTCTAAGTTTATTTTTAATAAAATTTAGTACAAAAAAAGAAAATTAGATGAGCTAATTTTCTTTTTCTATGCTTGATTTACTTCCATAATAACGGGTAATATAATAGGTTTTCTACCAGTTAAATTATTAATAAATGGAAGTAATTCTAATATAATTTGATTTTTTAAATCTATATAACTATATGGAGCTTTACTTAAAGCATTATTTGCTATTTCACTAATTTTTCTTTCTATTTTTTGCATTAATTCTTGATTTTCGTTAACAAGAACAAATCCACGAGCAGTTACATTAGGTTTAAGCAATAGTTTACGTTGTAATGTGTTAATATTTAAAATAGTAATAAGTATTCCATCTTGACTCATAAGTTTACGATCTTTAATAACCACAGAGCCAATATCTCCGACACGAGAACCATCAACATAAACATCTCCGGCTTGAACTGTTCCAGCTTTTTTTACTTCACCATTTAATATTTCTATAACATCACCATTAGTGCATATAAATGTGTTTTCTGGTTTTACTCCACACATTACTCCAATTTCTGTATGTTTTTTTAGCATTCTATATTCTCCATGCATTGGCATAAAGTATTTAGGTTTAATAATTCTAAGCATCCATTTTAATTCTTCTTCTTTTGCATGCCCAGAAGTATGAACATCACTAAATTCTGAATTAGTAAATACACGAACACCTTTTAAGTATAGTTTGTTGATAATTTTATTAATGCTTTCAGCATTACCAGGTATTGGGCTAGATGAAAATATTACTAAATCATCATTAAGTAGTGATATTTGTTTATGTTGTCCATTTGCAATACGGGATAAGGCCGCAAGTGGTTCACCTTGAGAACCAGTACACAAAATACAAATTTCATTTCTCTTTAGACTTTTAGCTTCATTTGCATCAATAAACATTGATTTATCATTAATAAGTCCGTTGCTTAAAGCAAGTTCAATACTATTATCCATACTTCTACCAAAAACAATTATTTTTCTGCCATACTTTTTACAACTTTCAACAATATGTTTAATACGATAAATATTAGATGCAAATGTCGCAATAATAACTCTACCATGATGTTTACTAATCATATCATTAAGAGTTCCATCAACAGCACTTTCACTTTTGGAGTAACCACTTGTTAAAGCATTAGTTGAATCACTAAGTAGTAGAGTAACACCTTCAGAACCAAACTTAGCCATTTTATGAATATCGGCCATTGGTCCAACTGGAGTTAAATCAAATTTAAAGTCCCCAGTTTCAAAAATAGTACCATTTGGTGTCTTTATAACAATAGCAAAACTATCTGGTATAGAGTGGGTAGTATTAATAAATGAAATATCAAAATACTTAGTTTTAACATTAAAATCTGATGTGATTATTTGATAATTTTCATACTTTATATTACGTTCTACAAGTTTTTTTTCAATTAAATCTTTAGCAATTTTTGGTGTATAGATAACAGGTATGTTAATTGCTTGAAGTAAAAATGGAATACCTCCGATATGGTCTTCATGCCCATGAGTTATAAATAAACCTTTAATTTTATCAGCATTTTTCTTTAAATATGAAATATCTTGAATAACATAATCAACACCAAGTAAATTATCTTCTGGAAACATAACTCCAGCATCAATAATTAGTAGTTCATCATTATGTTCAACAACATACATATTTTTTCCAACTTCACCTAAGCCACCTAAAGCAATAACTTTCGTGGCAATATTATTTTTATTTTCCATTCAAAAAATTCCTTCTTTCTTAAAAATTAAATTAATTCATAAAGTTACTGAACTGGATTAATTATATCAAAAAAAACGGCATTTGTCTATAATTCTTTGTAAATTTTACATTTGGGGCTTAGTCTTATCACAAAATGTTTATAAAAAAGTGTTATAAAGCACTTGCATGTAAGCTTGTTTTTAGATATAATTAGTTATAAGGTAATAGGAGATGTTTGCATGCGAAAGATAATAGCTAGTTTAGATATCGGTAGTTACACTATTAAACTTGTAGTGGGCGAAATAATGCGTAATAAACTAAATATTTTAGCATGTGTAGACACACCATCTCGTGGCATAAAAAAAGGTTTTGTTGTAAACCCTGAAAGTGCTATTGAAGCCTTAAGCGATGTTTTTAAAAAAGGTGAAGAACAAATTGGTCTTAAGATAACCAAAGTAATTGTTAGTTGTCCAACAAATGATTTAGAATGTTTCTTAAGTGAAGGTTATGCTTCTATTACAAATGAAGAACATATAGTAACTGGTGCAGATATTATTAAGTCAATGCAAACTGCTGTATGTAATAAAGTTATGGATAATAGAGAAATAGTTGGACTTTTACCTACTAAGTTTTTAATAGATGATAGTAGTGTAACGAATAATCCACTTCATATGCATGCAGAAAAATTAAAAGTAAAAGTAGTTGTGGCAACAGTGCCAAAGAAAAATGTAAATTCTATAATTAAATGTTTGGAAAAAATAGGAGTTACAGTAGTTGATGTTACAGTTGGACCTATTGGTGACTATTATGAATTTAAAAATAGTAAAAATAGTGAAGAAGTAGGGGCTGTAATAAATATTGGTGCTTCTAAAACAACAGTTGCTATATTTAACAAAGGTATACTTACTGGTTCAGAAGCTATTGATATGGGGGGAGAGGCTATTGATTATGATTTAGGTTATGTATATAAAATAAGTAGGAATGATGCTCTTTACTTAAAAGAATCAATTGCTCTTGCTAATAAAACTAATGCTCAACCTAATGAATCAGTAATTTTAGAAAATAAAAATGGTGATAAAATTAAGATAAATCAGTATGATGCCAGTGAAATTGTCATGGGAAGATTAGAAGAATTGCTAAATTTAGCAAAAAAACAAATAAATCTCTTAACAAAAAAGGAAATTAGTTATATAATTGTTACAGGGGGAGTAACAGAAATGGCAGATTTTAAAAGTATAATGGATTATATTTTTAAAGATGCTACGTTAGGAGTTGTTACAGAAATTGGAGCTAGACATAATAAATATGCTACTGGAGTAGGGTTAATAAAGTATTATGATAGTAGGTTAAAATTAAGAAATAGGGATTTTTCAATATTTAATATTGATGAACAAGAAGAATTAAGTGGAATACATAAAAAGGTTAATATTTCAGATGATTCCTTATTAGGTAAATTATTTGGATACTTTTTTGATAACTAGATGGGAGAATGAATTATGAATGGATTACAGATGGATCAAATAGCCAAGATTAAAGTTGTTGGCGTAGGCGGCGGCGGATGTAACGCAGTAAACCGAATGATTGAAGAAGGAGTTAAAAGTGTTGAATTTTATGTAGTAAATACAGACTTACAAGTTTTAAATGCTTCTTTATGTCAAAATAAAATACAAATAGGTAAAAATATTACTGGAGGAAGAGGTGCTGGAGCTAACCCAGAAGTTGGTAGAAGTGCTGCTCTAGAAAGTAAAAATGAATTAGAAGATGCATTGCAAGGAGCAGATATGGTATTTGTTGCTTGTGGACTTGGTGGAGGTACTGGTACTGGTGCTGCTCCAATTATTGCTGAAATTGCTCAAAATATGGGAGCTTTAACAGTTGGTATAGTTACTAAACCATTTAGATTTGAAGGCAAAAAGAGAATGGAAAATGCTTTAGTAGGACTTGAAGAACTTAGAACTCATGTTGATAGTTTAATTATTATACCTAATGATAGATTAAGAGAATTAATTGATAAAACTACAAGTTTTGAAGATGCATTTAAAGAAGTAGATAATGTACTTCACAGAGGTGTTCAATCAATCTCAGACTTAATTGCTGTTACTGGAGTTATCAACCTAGACTTTGCGGATGTTAAGACAGTTATGGAAAAAAGTGGTACAGCAATTATTGGTATTGGATGTAATGCTGGTGAAAATAGAGCAATTGAAGCTGCTAGACAAGCAGTATCCAATTCACTTTTGGAAGCAACTATTGAAGGTGCAACAAATGCAATTGTTAACGTAACTGGTGGTAAAAATCTTACATTATTTGAAATTGAAGATGCTGTAGAAACTGTCAGAGAAGCAGCAAACTCAGATATAAATATAATCTTCGGTGCTATAAAGAATGACAATTTAACTGATGAAGTTATTGTTACAGTAATAGCTACAGGATTTGATGATGAAGTTGGGGAAGAAGCGTTATTTAGTGATGAAGTACATGTTCAAAAAAGAAGACAAACTCCTGAAGTAGACGATGAATATGAAATTCCACCATTTTTAAGAAGCGATAATTATTAAAAATTAAATGTGTTCGACAAAAAGCAACAAATTATTGTTGCTTTTTTTTGTATAATGATTTTGGTGATAAAAATGAAGATATACTTGGACTTAGTTTTTATGCTAAATTTTATCTATGATTTACTACTCCTTATGACAATAGATATAACACTTAAAAGACATAAAAATTTTGTAAGACTTATTTCAGCCAGTATCATTGGTGCTTTGTCCCTTATTATTTTGTTTTTACCTTTTAATAAATTTATTTTATTTTTACTTAAAATACTTGTTAGTGTCATTATGGTTCTTGTGGCATTTAAATTTAAAAATATTAAGTATACCTTTACTAATTTACTTTATTTATACATGTGTAGTGTTATTCTAGGTGGTTTTCTTTATCTTTTAGATATTGAATTTAGTTATAAAAGAGAAGGCTTAATTTTTTATTTTGATGGTTTAAGTATAAATTATTTGCTTCTTTTAATACTTGGACCGATTATACTTGGCTTATATATTTATGAGCATAAAAAGTACAAATCATCATATAATTTTAATTGTAATGTTGAAATAGTATTTAATAATGGTAAAGTTTTAAATTCTACAGGATTTATTGACTCTGGTAATAATCTTAAAGACCCAGTTACTAAAAAATATGTAATTATTATGTCAAAGAAATTATTATCAAGTTATATAAATATTCGTAGTCCGATGTATGTTCCTTATAAAGCCTTAAATAAATATGGATTAATTGAATGTTTTAAAATTAAATATTTAAAAGTTAATAATCAAATATTTACTAATTATCTAGTGGGCATTAGTAATGATGAGTTTAACTTAAATGGTGCAGATGTTTTACTTAATTATAAATTAATGGAGGATATATGTTTAGAAAAATAATTGAATGGTTATTTAGTAAGTACAATGAAGTTTTTTTTGTGGGGGCAACCGATAAATTACCACCACCACTTTCCAAAGATGAAGAACTTGCTTATTTAATTAAAGCCAAAGCTGGTGATGAGGAAGCTAGAAATGTCTTAATTGAACATAACTTAAGATTAGTTGTTTTCTTAGCTAAAAAGTATGAAAATACCACTTATGATATTGAAGACTTAGTAAGTATAGGTTCGATCGGACTTATCAAAGGTATAAATACTTATAAGATTGATAAAAATATTAAACTTGCTACTTATGCATCAAGATGTATCTCTAATGAAATATTAATGTTTTTAAGAAAAAATAAAAGAAAAAGAGCAGAAGTATCACTTGAAGATGCTTTAAATTACGATGCCGAAGGCAATGAACTTCATCTTGAAGATATCTTAGGTACAGAGATAGATTTAGTACCAAATGAATATGAAAAACAAGTGGATAAAGAGGTTTTATGTAAAGAAATTGAAGGCCTTCCTGATAGAGATAAAGAGATAATGACACTTAGATATGGTCTTAATAATACTAAGGAATATACTCAGAAAGAAGTAGCAGAAATGCTAGGGATAAGCCAATCTTATATTTCAAGAATTGAAAAGAAAGTGGTTAGAAAATTAAAACAAGTTATGATTAGATAATGTAAAGATATTGTAAATATATGTGTAAAATATATTGCAAAGTAAAAATTTATAGCATATAATTTAATTAAGCTAGCAGTAGCTAGAATAAAAGGGATAGTGTGAAATTGGTTTCCAATTCACTTAAAAATAGAGCTTATAGAGTAGGCTTTATTTTTTTTGGTAAAATTTGTGGCTTGAAATTTGAATTAAAATAAGATAGAAGTATATATGAAAACAAATTTCATATAATAAAAAAAGAATATTTGATTTTAGTATGTCAGATGCTTACTTGTTTTTTGTGTTAATGTTTATTTGAACATTTATAATGACAAATAAGCATTTTTTTGTTGATTATATATTTTAAAAATCTTAGAATATTGATATAGGTTTTGACAAATATAATATAGTTGTGTTATAATGTACTTGCTTTGAAAGGAATGTATTTTATGAAAGAATATTTAGAAAGAATAGTTCATCATCATAAAATCATGCACTTGGACTTACGACATTAAAGGTTGTAAATACAAGTGCTTATTGTAGTGCTTGTATATTTTAAGCTATACAAGTAACTACTTGTATAGCTTTTTTAAATAATTATTATAAGGAAGGATTGAGGAAAATATGAAAATTCAAAATGTAAAAGGTGGTTATGATTTTTTACCTAAAGAACAAAAAATTAGAAATTATATTAATGGAGTACTTAAAGAAACTTTTATGGAATATGGTTATGGTTCAATTGAAACTCCGATTTTATGCTACTTAGATATGCTAGTAGATAAGTATGATGAAAATAATGATTTACTTAAAGAAATCTATAAGTTAAGTGACCAAGGAGGAAGAGAACTTGGATTAAGATACGATTTAACTGTACCATTTGCTAAGTTTATTGCTCTAAATAAGAACAATATATCAATGCCATTTAAAAGATATGAAATAGCTAAAGTATTTAGAGATGGCCCAGTTAAAGTTGGTAGAGATAGAGAATTTACACAATGTGATGCAGATGTTGTAGGTATTGAAGGTCAATTTATTGAAGCAGAACTTTTAAGTTTATATATTAATGCTTTTAAAAAGTTGGGTATTGATATTATAATTAAATATAATAATAGAAATTTAATGCGTGGTCTTATAAAAGAAGCTGGTGTTAGTGAAGAACAAATAAGCAGAGTAATAACAATACTTGATAAAATGAATAAGATAACTGAAGCAGAACTTAGAACATATTTAATTGAAATAGCTATAGAAAATGAACAAATCGATAAACTTCTTATGTTATTTAAATTGGATATTGATAAAATAAAGGATATGTTTAAAGATAGTTCAAATGAAGAACTTACTTTAGGTATTAAGGAAATTGATACATTAAAGGGATATCTTGAAAAATTAGGGTTTAGTGAAATTTGTAAAATTGATTTAACACTTGCTCGTGGTCAAGATTATTATACTGGTAATGTTTTTGAAGTATATGATAAGTCAGGATATTTAACAAGTTCTATCGGTGGCGGCGGTAGATATGATAAAATGGTCACTGAATATATTAATGATGGTGAAGTTTATCCTGCAGTTGGTATTAGTTTCGGTTTAACATCAATTTATGAAATTCTTAAAACAAGAGATGATTTTAAAAATACATCAGATATTAAGTTTTATATAATTCCAATGGGTGTTGACATGGAAGCTTTATCTTTAGCGGATACCCTAAGAAGTTATGGATATAATGTTGATATAGAAATGAAAAGTAGAAAACTTAAAAAAAGTTTAGACTTTGCTAATAGAGAAAATATCCCATATGTAATAATTGTTGGTGAAGATGAAGTTAAAAGTGGTAAAGTAACTGTTAAGGATATGATAAATCAAAATAATTTTGAAATTGATTTAAAAAATCCTGAAAAAGTTAAAGAAATTGTGAAGTTGTAGTAATACATCTTCTTTTTTTTTGAAAAATTTGTTACAATATATAAGTAAGGATGTGAAAAAATGGATATAAAGAAACAAAGGACTGATTATTTATCATGGGATGAATATTTCATGGGAATTGCTAAGTTATCTGCACTTAGAAGTAAAGACCCATCAACACAAGTTGGAGCTTGTATTGTAAGTGATGATAATAGAATTTTATCAATTGGTTATAATGGTGCTCCGAATGGATTTCATGATGATTGTTTTCCTTGGGATAGAGAAGGTGCTCCGCTTGATACTAAGTATTTATATGTTTGTCATGCTGAACTTAATGCAATATTAAATTTTCGTGGTAATAAAAGAGATTTAGAAAATTCTAAAATATATGTAGCACTTTTTCCATGTAATGAATGTGCTAAGGCAATTATTCAATGTGGAATAAAAGAAGTTGTATATTTAAGTGATAAATATCATGATGAAGTAAATTTTGTTGCATCAAGAAAGTTATTTGATGAATGCGGAGTTACTTATCGTAAGTTAGATACTAAAATTGGTCATAAAATAGAAATTGAACTAGATAAATAGAGCGAGTGATGACAATAGAAAATCATAAAAAAAAGAAAAAGTTAATTTTAAAAAAACATTTTGTAGTACTATTTTTATTATTTTTTATATTTTTGAGTTTATTTTCTAGTTATAATATAATTAGATGGGCAATTGATGCTAAAAATACTGAAAAACAGATTGAAGAAATACATGAAATAGTAGAAATAAAAGAAATAACAGATTCAACAGAAACAGAAATAGTAAATCCATCAAAGGAAGAGGTAAAAAAAGAAAATCCGTACTGGGATTATATTAAAATGAATTTAATTAATGTAGACTTTACTAATTTAAAAGAAAAAAATAATGAAATAGTGGGATGGATACAAGTAAGTGGTACAAATATAAATTATCCTTTTGTACAAACTGATAATAATACTTATTATTTGAAGAAAGATTTTAATAAAAAATATAATTCTGCTGGATGGGTATTTATGGATTATCGAAATGATTTAAAGACTCTTAATCAAAATACTATTTTATATGCTCATGGTAGAATTGATGGAACGATGTTTGGCTCTTTAAAAAATATTTTTAAAAGTAACTGGTATAACAATAAAAATAATCATGTTGTTAAGCTTTCAACCGAATATCAAAATACAATGTGGCAAGTATTTAGTGTTTATAGAATATCTGAAACAAGTGATTACTTGGAAATTAATTTTAATGATAATGAAAAATATGTGAATTTTTTAAATATGCTTCAAGATAGAAGTGAACTTAA
>CADBRL010000028.1 GCA_902797105.1 uncultured Erysipelotrichaceae bacterium | reverse complement strand
GTAGTAATTATCTGTGGATTATTAATTTTTGGTCATTTCTTTGGTATAGTAGGTATGGTACTTGCATCACCAATAATGTCCGTTATCAAAGTTATATTCGAATTTATTATTGAAAAATTTGAGTTATTTCAAAGAAATAGAGATGAAGAAAAAGCAATATGATAAAACATATTGCTTTTAATATAATCATATGTAAAAATTGTATTTATGAAATATCCAGTTGTTTGGGTGTTGCCTTCTAATTCATTAAATAGGAGGTTTGATACATGACTAATGATGGTATTATCATCGGGTTATGGTTGATCATTATTCTTCTCATTTTAGTTTTGTTATTAAAGTAGGGAAAATAAAAAGCATCTAATCAACCATGTTGATTAAGATGCCCACCAAAACAGGTAGCATCCAACATGCAAAATTGGATGTTCCATTTATTATTTTATGCAAAATCCTTTGCTAAATACATAATAACATAAGTGTGGCTATTTGTCAAATCCTCTTGACAAGCTAAAAAAATATGTGTATATTATTAAATGTAATCGTTGATGTGAGATGTTATATAAATCTTATTTACAGAAAGTTAGTGGTAGATGGAAACTAACAAAAGAGTTATATAATTGCTACTCATAGAGATTAATCGGGTAATTACGTTACAAATAATTAAGTTAAATTAAAGGATGGTACCGCCGTAAAGGCTCCTTTTGGTATCATTCTTTTTATTTTGAAAGGAAAGAAAAGATGAAAATATTTGTTGTGGGTGGAAAAAGTGGAAGTGGCAAGAATGAAGTTGCCAAAATGATTGAGGAATTTTATACTTATAAAATTAAAAAATGTGTCATAACAGAATTTAGTAAATATATAAAATTATTTGCTAAAGAACTAACAGATTGGGATGGTGTAAGTCAAAATAAGCCAAGAAGATTTTTACAAACATTTGGTGCTAAAGTTAGAAGTTATGATGAAAGATTTTTAACAAAAAGAATGATTGAAGACATATCACTTTATGAAGGTTTAGCAGATGTTGTAATAATAAGTGATGCTAGAATGCCTCTTGAATTTGAAGATATGAAAGAAAACTTTGATGATGTAACAAGTATTCTAGTAATTAATCAATTTGCCCCAAGTAAACTTACTTTAGAAGAACAAAGTGATATTACTGAAAGAGCTTTAGAAAACTATGATGAATTTGACTTTATTATAGCCAATGATGATTTAGCTAAAACTAAAGAAAAGATATTTAAAATATTGGAGGGTTTAGAAAATGAAAATTAAAGATTTATTTATTAACTTTTTTGTTGAACATGGACATAAACAAATACCAAGTAGTCCAGTTGTTCCAGAAAATGATCCATCGGTTTTATTTAATACTGCAGGTATGCAACCTTTAATTCCATATTTAATGGGTGAGGCTCATCCTTATGGAACAAGACTTTGTGATTACCAAAAATGTATTAGAACTAATGACTTAGACTCTATCGGCGATACAACACACCATACATTTTTTGAAATGTTAGGTAATTGGTCTTTGGGGGATTACTTTAAAGATGAAAGTATTACATGGAGTTTTGAATTTTTAACTAAAGTGTTAAATATTCCAGTAGAAAAACTTGCTGTAACAGTTTTTGCTGGTAATGACTTAATACCATTTGATGAAGTAAGTTATAATAAATGGCTTAGTTTAGGAATAAAAAAAGAAAGAATTGCTAAAACTACATTAGATAATTTTTGGATTGCTGGAAGTTCTGGTCCATGTGGTCCTGATACAGAAATATTCTATTTTAGAAGTAATGAAGAAGCTCCAGAAACTTTTGATCCTGAAGATGATAGATGGGTTGAAATTTGGAATAATGTCTTTATGCAATATTACAAAGATGAAAACGGAACTGTTACAGAACTTCCAAAGAAAAATGTTGATACTGGCATGGGTGTTGAAAGAATTACTACTGTACTTGAAGGTGTAGATGATAATTATAAATCAAGTATCTGGAGTGATGTTATTGATTTAATAAGCAGTATTGCAGGACTTCCTTATGAAGGTAATGAAAAAAGTATGAGAATTATCGCTGATCATATTAGAACTGCAGTATTCATAAGTAGTGATCCTGCAGGAATTAAACCAAGTAATACTGATCAAGGTTACATATTAAGAAGACTTATTCGAAGAGCTATAAGACACGCTAAAAAATTAAATATAGATATAAGCAGTAATTGGGAAGAACAAATAGCAAGATTAATAATTGAAAAATATCAAAGTTACTATAGTGAACTTAGTAAAAATAAACAAGTAGTATTAGATGTTTTAAAAAATGAAAAAGAAAAATTTAATAGAACACTTGAAAAAGGTTTAAGAGAATTTGCAAAAGTAAGTAATAAAGATATAGATGGGGAAGTAGCATTCCATTTATATGATACATATGGTTTTCCAATTGAACTTACTGAAGAACTTGCTAAAGAT
>CADBRL010000027.1 GCA_902797105.1 uncultured Erysipelotrichaceae bacterium | reverse complement strand
ATGAGAGAAAGTCAAATTAAAAAAATACCTATTACTTTAATATTAGGTCAAAAAGAAGTAGATAATAAAGAAATAAGTTTTAGATTATTTGGAAGTAGTGAAACTACAACAATGAGTCAAAAAGAATTTATGGACTATATCAATGATTTAAAAATAAATAGAAAATAAATAATACTAAAAGCAGTATGTGTAAAACCATACTGCTTTTAGCGTTTCTTGGAATTATAATTTACTTGATATATAATTCATATGTCAAGATAAAAATATCTAAACTAACGGGGTTCATTTAGAATTACACAAAATAATTGATATATTCAATCTCGCATAAAACTGGATAGGCAAATTACTATGCTAAATACATAATAACATAAATGTATTCGTATGTAAATATTTTAATTGTGAAAAGTTGCTAATAATAAAGAAGTATATACATGTAAATGCTTAATTTTGATAAAAATAGCAAAATTAATAAAAGTGGCTTAATTTACTTGATTTTAAAGTTGTGATATTGTATAACTGTCTTATGGAACAATTTCGATTGTTGGGTGTTAGCCTCTTTAATTTTTTTTAATATAAGGAGGAATGTCTATGAAAATAAAAACTTTTATATTAAAGCTTTTGGAGTACATTACATTTGATTTAATACTAGTAATTATATTAATACTAGTATTAAAAAAATAACGCCCAATCAAGCCGATTGGGTTAAGTCTAATAATGGCTAACACTCAACACGCAAAATCGAATGTTCCATTTTTTATTATATGCAAATTGTCTTTGCTAAATACATAATAACATAAATGTGGCTATTTGTCAAACTTGATTTTTGAGAAAAATTAATATATAATAACAACCTGTGGTGATAAGTATGGAATATGAAAATAAAGAGTTATGTAGTAAATGTGGTGGAAGATGTTGTAAAAAAAGTGGTTGTGATTACTTTGTAAGTGATTTTAAAAGTATTGATAAAAATACAATCCTTAAAATTTTAGAAACTGGAAATGTGTCTATTGTATCTGCTTTTAAATTTGAAATATTAACAAATGGTAAAGAAGTTGTAGTACCAATTCTTTATCTAAGAGCTAGAAATGAAGGTAGAGGAATAATAGATTTATTTTCAATGAAGAAAAGATGTTCAATGTTAACAAGTACAGGATGCTCATATAACTTAGAACAAAGACCTGGGGGTGGAGTAAATCTAATACCTAACGAAAAAGACTGTAAACCATTAAATAATCCTTTGGATGAACTAAAAAAATGGTATCCATATCAAAACTTACTTGCTAAAATGGTTAAAAGATATACTGGCAAAACAGTTGATATGGTTTTAAAAAGTGATGTTGAAGAAGTATTTTACGAAGTTTTAAGTGAAAAATTTGATGGCGTTGATAAATTAGAAATAGCTGATATTTCGCGATGTCTACCAGATTTAGTAAAATATTATCCGGAAGAATATATTAAAGCTAAAAATAGAAAAAATAATGAAATTAAGCTTATTAGAAATAAGTGAATTTGCATTTTTTTAGAAAATGTGATATAATGTTGCTAACTTGAGGGGGTTATATTATGGAATTTAAAAATTTAGACCAAGAAAAAGCTTTCATGAAAAAAGAAGCTAATAGATTAAATATTTCATATATGGCAGCATATACAACATATTATGCTAGAAAATTACTTGAAAAACTAGCATTAATAAATAATGGAACTTTAGTAGTTAAAGGAAGTTTTAGCCAATATGTACATTTAGGAACATTATCAAGACCAGTTTTAGACATTGATTTATCTTCTACATTATCACACCAAGTACCACTTGAAATTTTATTCTCAGCGATATATTATACATTTTCAAATAAAGTATCATTTGATTTGGGGGCATTACCAAAACAAACTAAAAATGGTGTATATAAGTTACCTGTCATAGCCAAAGTTAAATATGAAGAATCAAAAGAAATGATAGTTCCAGTACCAATTGATTTTAAAGAAAACAATAAAGTTATATTTGAAACACAATTTAAAGCCGTAGAGCCATTATTTGAAGGTGATAGAAAATTTTATATTAATACACCATCTTTTGAAGAACACATAGCTGAAAAATTATATATAATTGCTCATAATACGAGAGAAGACGTTCCTAATACTAGAGTAAAAGATTTTTATGATATCTATAATTTATTTGGCAAAGATTATGATGCTGATAAATTTAGTTTATATTTTGAAACTATGATACTTATGTACGGAATGAAATTTGAAGATGTAAAGGCAGAGTTTTTAAATAAAGAATTTGTTAAGAGACATGAAGAACTTTGGAAACAAATGAAGAAAAAATACCAATTCGTAGATAAATCACTTGATTTAAGTGAAGCAGTATTTTATACCAAGGCAGTATTAAGTGAACAAGTTCAAAAAATAAGAAACGGAGAATTTAAAGAACAAGCTTATTCTTTAGCAAGAAAGAAATCTAATTAGACACTTTGGGTGTCTTTTCTCTTGCAGTTTTAAACAAAAATATGTATAATTTAGATGTGGTAATTATGAAGAAAAAAAGTAATAAAAATTATTTATTAAGTTTTAGAAAATATTTATGTATATTTATATTAATATTAAGTGCAATTGTAAGTGGTTTAGTATATTTTATTAATGTGTTTCCACTTGAATATTTTCTTGTATTTATAAGCTTAATAATTATAATTGATTTAATTGTTATCTCTCTTATTTTAAGTAAAGGACATATTAAAAATGTTATTGGTGGTTTTTTAGCACTTATACTTATAGTGATTATGACTTTGGGTATTAATTATGGGCTTAATACAATGGATTTTTTAAAGTCTTTTGGTTTTAGTGATTATAAAACAGAAAGTTATAGTGTATTAGTACTAAGTTCAAGTAAGTTTAAATCGATTAGTGATTTAAAAAATAAAACTATTAGTCATTTATCTAAAGATAATAATGAAGGATTAAGTAAGGTAGTAGATAAAATAAAAAAGAAAATTAATTATAAAGAAAAAATTGAAGAAGATGTTGATGGTCTAATAACAAGTTTAATTAATGAAGAAGTGGATGCTATAATAATTGATGAAGCAAGACTAGATATATTAAAAGAAGAAAATAATGAAGAATATAGTTTACTTAAGAAAATAGGAAGCTACAGTATAGATGTTAAAAGTGAAAAGATAGGTAAAGAAGTAGATGTTACAAATAGTTCATTTAATATATATGTCTCAGGTATAGATACTTATGGAAGTATAAACAAAGTATCTAGAAGTGATGTTAATATTCTAATAACAGTTAATCCAGTTACAAAAGAAATATTACTTACTAATATTCCTAGAGATTATTATGTAAAATTACATAAAAATGGAGAGTATGATAAACTTACTCATGCAGGAATATATGGCATAGATGAAAGTATTAATACCCTTGAAGATTTATTTGATACTAAAATAAATTACTATGTTAAAGTTAATTTTACATCTTTAGTAGATATCGTAGATTCCTTAGATGGAATAACAGTTAATTCTCCATACAGTTTTGTATCTCAAGATGGTTATTCATATAAAAAAGGGGAAAATATACTTGATGGTAAAAAGGCTTTATCATTTGCTAGAGAAAGAAAGTCCTTTAAAGAAGGAGACAGAACTAGAGGGGAAAATCAACAAAGAGTACTTACTGCTTTAATAAATAAAGCAATGAGCCCTAAAATTATAACTAATTATGCCGATCTTTTATCTTCTTTAAAAGGTAAATTTGTAACAAATATAAGTGATGAAGATATAACTAAGTTAATAAAGATGCAACTTAAAAATAATAGTTCATGGACTATAAATTCTATTAGTGTAAATGGAACAGATGCCATGAATTATGTATACAGCTATAAAAAGGTAAAATTATATGTCATGAAACCTGACTATGAAACAGTTAATAATGCCAAAGAGCAAATTAAAAAAGTACTAGATAACAAATAATCATTTAAGATTATCAAGTTCATCTTGTATTTTTTTTATGGCATCAAGTAAAAATTCAACTTCATTTCTTTGCGTTTGATTACTTTTTCCTTGTTCATTATCAGTAAATGGTCCATTTTGTCCATTTTTATATTTTTTTGAATTAGTATTTATATTATTATTTTCTATTCTGGATTCTATTAATTGTTGTTGTGCAGCATGAGTTAAAATATACTGACCTACGAGAATAAGCCAGTTACCTATAGAGTTTTGTTCATTAGCGTTATAATCTCCGACACAAGCAAAACCAACTGCAACCGCAATTAAAGAGAATGTATGAGGATTAGTATTCGGAGGAAAATTAGTATTATGCATAATATTCCTCCTTAACATAAGTTTATGAATATTT
>CADBRL010000026.1 GCA_902797105.1 uncultured Erysipelotrichaceae bacterium | reverse complement strand
TTTTACTTTATACTAAAGATTTACCTAAACATTTTATATTTTATATAGTAACTTTACTTGAAAAGATACTTTAATACATAAAAAATTTAATTTGCTCCACAATAAGTAATGAAGTGGAGTGAATTTTTTTGAAACAAACTGGTGTAACGAGAAAAATAGATGAACTTGGAAGAATAGTTATTCCTAAGGAAATTAGAAAAAACTTAGGTATCAGGGATGGTGAGGCTTTAGAAATATTTACTAGTGAAGATAGTATAATATTAAAAAAATATTTTGAAGTTAGAAAGTATGAAGATTTAAGTAGTAAATTGTGCGACCTTATTAAAAATATTTATAATGTTGATTTAGTAATTACGGATAGAGAAAAGGTGATTACTTCTTCGAATAAGGATATTGTGGAAAACACTAAACTTAATAACAAATTTTTAGAACTTATTGATAATAGAGAAATGTTTATAAGTAAAGAGTTATCAACAATAAATTTAGGCATTGATATAAGTGGATATTTTACAGTTATACCTATTATTGCATCAAGTGACTCATTGGGGCTTGTTATAATTATAAGTGATAATGTTTATGATTATAATTCTTTGGGTAAGTTACTAGCAAAAATTATTGCTGATAAAATTGATATATTTTAACTTGAATTAAACTAAGATTTATGATAAACTAGTTTTAATTAACGAAGAAGGAAAGAGTAGATATCATTCGTTTCATAGAGATTTCTTGGTTGGTGAAAAAGAAAAAATGAAGATATTCGAACATGGTTCTGGAGTTAAAATCGGGTAATTACGTTATAGATTTTAAGTTGCATGATAAATCATGAATTAAGGTGGTACCGCGGGTTTTTCTCGTCCTTAGTTTGTGATTTTTTTATTGGAGGTTTCTATGAGAAAGTTTGAAAAAATTAGTTATTCTGAATTTGTTAAAGTTTTTGGAGATAATAAAACTTTATATGATGATTATATGCTCCCTTTAAGAGGGACAAAATGTAGTGCAGGTTATGATTTTTTTGCCATAAAAGATTATGTTATTAAACCAAATGAGATTGTAAAGATACCAACTGGTTATAAGGCTACTTTTGAAAGTGATGAAATGCTTATGATTGTGGTAAGAAGTAGTATTGGTTTTAAATATAATGTAAGACTAACTAATCAAGTGGGAATTATCGAAAGTGATTATTATAATAATCCAGATAATGAAGGTCATATGTGGGTATGCTTACAAAATCATGGTGATAAAGAATATATAATAAATAAAGGAGATGCTTATGCCCAAGGGATTTTTGTTAAATTTTTAATAACTGATGATGATAAAGCTGATGCAGTTAGAACTGGTGGCATAGGTAGTACAAATAAAAAGAAAGAAGGAAATAAAAATGAATAAAAAATATTACATAACAACACCAATATATTATCCAAGTGCAAATTTTCATATTGGTCATTGTTATACAACTATAATAGCGGATGCTATTGCAAGATATAAAAGATTAAATGGATATGATGTGTTTTTTCAAACAGGAACAGATGAACATGGTCAAAAAATTGAACAAAAAGCTAAGGAAGCTGGTGTAACACCAAAAGAATATGTTGATGTTATAATTGAAAATGCTAAAGATTTATGGAAAAGTTTAAATATATCTTATGATTATTTCATTAGAACAACTGATGAAAATCATGTTAAAGCTGTGCAAAAAATATTTAAAAAATTATATGCCCAAGGGGATATTTATAAAGGTTCTTATGAAGGGCTATATTGTGTTCCCTGTGAGTCCTTTTGGACTGAAACTCAGGCTATTGATGGAAAATGTCCAGATTGTGGTCGTGAAGTTAAAACTGTTACTGAAGAAGCATACTTTTTTAGATTATCAAAATACCAAGATAAATTAATTGAATTATATGAAAAAAATCCTGAATTTATTTTACCTGTTTCAAGAAAGAATGAACTTGTAAATAACTTTATTAAACCAGGACTTGAAGATTTGTGTGTTTCAAGAACTTCAGTTAAGTGGGGAATTCCTGTAGATTTTGATCCAAAGCATGTAATTTATGTATGGATTGATGCTTTATCAAACTATATTACATCTTTAGGTTATCCAGATGAAAATGCTCCATTATTTAAAAAGTATTGGCCAGCTGATTTACATTTAGTAGGTAAAGAAATTACAAGATTTCATGCTATTATTTGGCCAGCACTTCTTATGGCTTTAGATTTACCACTTCCAAAACAAGTATTTGGTCATGGATGGCTTGTTATAAATGGTGGTAAGATTTCTAAGTCACTAGGCAATTATAAAGACCCAAGAGAATATATTGATGCTTATGGTGTTGATGCTGTTAGATATTTTGCTTTAAGGGAAGTATCTTTTGGAAGTGATGGTGCTTTCTCTGAAGAAGCTTTGATTAATAGAACAAATGCAGATTTGGTAAATAATTTAGGAAATTTAGTTAATAGAACAATCAGCATGAGTCATAAATATTTTGATGGTGTAGTAGAAAATCCAAGAGTAAATGAAGAAATTGATAATGACTTAATTAGTGCTGTTACAAGTTTAAAAGCAAAAGTTGATGAAAAAATGGATGGTTTAAAAGTTAATGAAGCTTTAGAAGAAATATTTGAAGTTTTAAAAAGATGTAATAAATATATTGATGAAACAACTCCATGGATACTTGCTAAAGATGAAACTAAACAAGATAGATTAAAAACTGTTTTATATAACATTTTAGAAAGTATCAGAGTATGTGCTATACTTCTTGAACCATTTATTAATGTTACAAGTGAAAAAATATTAAATGAACTTAATACAAATGAAAGAAGTATTGAAAGTATAAGTGAATTTGGTAATTTAGAATGTGGAATTACATTAAATAAACCTGAGATATTGTTTAATAGGATTGAAGTAAATGGATAATTATTTTGTTGATACACATTGTCATGTGTTTAAATCTGATTATGAAAATATAGATGAAGTTTTAAAAAATGCAAGTAATAATCATATAAAATATATTATTAATAATGGTAGTAATGATGAATCTAATAAAGAAGTACTTAAGCTTGTAGAAAAATACCCATGTATGTATGGTGCAATTGGTATTCATCCGGAGGATGTTGATGGTGTAAAACAAGAAGATGTCAAATTTATAGAAGATAATTTAGATAATAAAAAAATTGTTGCTATTGGTGAAATTGGTTTAGATTATCACTATACAAAAGAAAATAAAGATGAACAAGTTAAATTATTTGAATCTCAATTAGCTTTAGCAGAAAAATATGATATACCAGTTATTGTGCATTCAAGAGATGCAACTGAAGATACAATTAATTCTCTCAAAAAATTTAATTGTAAAGGTGTTATTCATTCTTTTTCTGGAAGTTTAGAAACTGCTAGAATATATATTAAAATGGGATATATGCTAGGTGTTAATGGTGTTATAACTTTTAAAAATGCTAAGATAAAAGATGTTATTAAAGAAGTTGGACTTGAGCATATTGTTTTAGAAACTGATAGTCCATATCTTACTCCAGAACCATTTAGAGGAAAACAAAATAATCCTGGCCATGTGCTAGAAGTAGCTAAATTTGTAGCTAATTTGTATGATATTTCTTTAGAAGAACTTGCAATTCAAACTAATAAAAACGTTACGGATATGTATAAAAAGATGAAGTTAGATTAATTTTAACTTTATCTTTTTCTGACTAATTTAAAGTCATACATCTGACTAATTTAAAGTTATATCCTTGACTAATTTAAAGTTAGATGTTATAATGAGCCTAGAAAAGAGGTATTTATGTATAATAGAGAAGCAACAGAAATAATAAAAAAAATTAATTCCACTTTTAGAGTTTTGCTTGTTACAGGACCAAGACAAACCGGAAAAACAACTTTATTAAAAAACTTAAAACCCGAAAATATGGGGTATGTTACATTAGATGATCAAATTTTAAGAAAGCAAGCTCAAGATGATCCGAAGTTATTTTTGGAAGAACATCCTGCTCCATTATTTATTGATGAAGCTCAATATGCACCAGGTTTATTTTCATATATTAAAATTAAAGTTGATAATTCCAAAGATAAAGGTCAATATTGGCTTACTGGTTCACAACAATTTAATTTAATGAAAAATGCATCTGAGTCTTTAGCAGGAAGAGTAGGAATTATAAATTTAAATAGTTTTACATATTCTGAAATAGTAAAAAATGAAAAAAAAGAAATATTTAATCCTGACGATTTGAAAAAAACACCAAAAATTGATGTTAATGATTTATTTAAAGTAATTTTTATGGGTGGAATGCCCGAATTTTATGATAATCCAGAAATTGATAGAAATCTTTATTTTCAAAATTACATTGATACTTATATAGATAGAGATGTACGTCAGCTGATAGAAATTGGAAAACTTGAAGAATTTAAGAAGTTTATGGTAAGTATTGCTTCAAGAATTGGAGAACAACTTAATTATTCTGATATAGCGAAAGATTGTGGAGTTAGCGTGCCAACAATTATTTCTTGGGTATCTGTACTTGTTTCCTCAGGTATTGTTTATTTGCTTGAACCTTATATGTCTTCTCAACTTAAGCGAATGACACATATACCTAAAATATATTTTATGGATACAGGTCTTGCTGCATATTTAGCTGGTTGGGAAAATGAAAGAGATTTGCAACTTAGTTCAGTTTCTGGTCATTATTTAGAAAATTTTGTAGTTTGTGAAATTATTAAGTCATATAATGCTAGGGGCTTAAAGCCTAATCTTTCTTATTATAGAGATAAAGAAAAACATGAAATAGATTTAGT
The DNA here is from genome assembly GCA_902797105.1 of uncultured Erysipelotrichaceae bacterium. Classification (GTDB taxonomy): domain Bacteria; phylum Bacillota_I; class Bacilli_A; order RF39; family UBA660; genus Onthocola_B. Next base: position 8,943 of record CADBRL010000026.1, on the reverse strand, counting down.
GCTGTATAAAAATAATAAATTATATCCATTTGAAATAAAGAAGACTGCTTCTCCGAATAGTTCAATGATATCTAATTTTAAATATTTAGAAAAAAGTAAAAAAGAAATTGCTACAGGTGGAATAATTTGTTTATATGATAATTTAATGAAACTTGATGGCAAAAATTATATAATACCTATATCATCTGTTATTAATGTTACAAAATAACTTGTAACATTTTTTCTATTCATCTAGGTTTTTAAATAAATCTGAGTTATAAAAGTCTTTTAGTTCTATGTTTAATGTTCTACAAATTTTATATATTATTAATGAGCTTGGATTTTCTCTTTTATTGTTTAACATATCACTAAAAGTAGAAGCAGGAATATATGATAATTCTGCTAATTTTGTTAAAGTGTATGGAGATTTGTTACATAGTTCTATTATTCTTTGACTTGTTGCTTCATTTAATTTCATATTTTATCACCTATTGATAACTTCATTTTATCTTATATTTTTTAACTTTATTACGGATATCCGTTGACTTTTGTGGTTAATAATGTTATATTTTATTTGTAATAAAAATTAGAAGTGAGGCATTTTATGAAAAAAATTGCATTTTTGGTGTTTGGGATAATTATAGGTTCATTTTCTATGTTTTTTTATAATTATTTAACTAATTCAAACGATAGCTATGAAAATGTAAATAATAATGAAGTTATACGGTATAATGATACAATTAGTATGATGTTAGAAACAGAAGCTGGAAGTGGAAATTACGAAATGACAACTGCAAATGGGTGGCCAACAGATGGTTATGTATTTAATACAATTCTTTCAAAATGTGAAAATGGTGGAGAACTTTCATGGGATGATACAAATAAAAGAGTTCTTATGAGTGGTAATGTATCAGATAAATGTTATGTATATTTTGATAAAGTAGTTATTAAGCCTGTTATAAAAAATGTAAGTTTTGATATATATTTTGGTTCGTGGGGTATTAAAAGCATGGATATTGATACTGTTAGACCCATATCTAGGTATTATATTAAAGTAAAAAAAGATAGTTTTACGGAATTTAGTATTGGTGTGCGTTCATTTTGTAGCTCAGATTATAAAGGGGAGTTAACTTATTATTTTTACGTTGTTGATGATGCAGGGGTTTCATCTGATGTGTTTACTTATATTTTTAATAATACTGATAAAGACAAAGTGAATGGAGATTGCCCAATTGTTTAACATGTATGTAAAATATTGTCAATTGCTTTATTAGAGTATTAATGTTATAATTTAGATATCCAAGAAGGAGTGGATATCTATATGAAAGTAGTAAATTACTTTATTAGAATGTCAATTGTTATATTTATGTTTATAGTTGCTAAAAGTAGTTCTGATATTAAAATTGCTACAGTTGAAAATAATAATGTTAATAAAACAGTTAATTTAACTACGATGGCTATGAAAATAATTGAAGTTGAAGATACAATAAAATATACACCGGTTGCTACATATACTGGAGATTTAACTGGTTATGCTTATAATTGTCCATTATGTAATGGTACACTTGGTTGTATGCCAAAATATAATATTAAAGATGGTACAACAACTTATAAAGATTATGAATATGGGGAAGTTAAAATTGTTGCTTCAAGTAAAAATATAGCTTGTGGTTCAATTATTAGATTTAAAAGCGATCGAGTTGGTGAAGGAGAACAATTTGCTATAGTTCTAGACCGTGGTGTCGGTGGCTATGCACTTGATTTACTTACACCAAGTGAAGAATATGCTTCTAAATATATTGGAAGAAGTAAAATAACATATGATGTTTTAAGGAGCGGATGGGAATAAAACCCTACCCGAATTTTTTTATGAAAGCAAAAAAAAGTTTAGGACAAAATTTTTTAATTGATAATAATGTAATCAATAAAATTATTGATGAAGTTTCAGCATGTAAAGATGATTTAATTATTGAAATAGGACCTGGAAGAGGTGCCCTTACAAGTAAACTTAAGAATAAAGGTTGTAATGTAATTGCTTATGAACTTGATAACGATTTAAGTAATATATTAAGTAAATTAGAAGATAATAAATTACGTGTAATTTATGGTGATTTTTTAAAAAGTGATATAAAAGAAGACATAAAAGATATTAAATATAATAATTTGTATTTAGTTGGTAATCTTCCTTATTATATAACTACACCAATTATTGAACATATTATTGACGAAAATATTGAGTTTAGTAAATTTACAATTATGATACAAAAAGAAGTAGCAGATAGATTTATGGCTGAAGCTGGAACAAAAGATTATGGTTTTATTACTTTAGTACTTAAATATTACTTTAATATTAGTAAAGTTTGTGATGTGTCTAAATATTCTTTTAATCCTGTACCAAAAGTTGAAAGTAGTGTTGTAAGTTTTGTGCCACGAAAAGATAAGTTAGATGTTGATGCTGATGGTTACTTTAAGTTTTTGAAAAATGCATTTAGACAAAAAAGAAAGAATTTAAGAAATAATTTAAATGGTTTATATGATTTAGATATGGTCTTGCAGGCGTTAAATAAATATGGTTTGGATTTAAGTGTTAGAGCAGAAAGCTTAGATGAAGAAATATTAGTGAATATCTATAAAAGTGTTACCCAATAAGGGTAATTTTTTTTGATAATTTTCATATACTTTATTGGTGATAATTATTTTGAATATAGAAAAAGGTGATTATGTAACTAGAAATAGTTATGGTAATGATACTGTATTTAGAGTTATTAATATAAAAGATGGAATATACTATCTAAAAGGTGTTGAAGTTAGATTAGTAGCAGATGCTGAAATTTTGGATTTAAGGAAAGAAGAGAATATTCATGAGGATGATGTAATTGATGATATTGATTTACTTGATGATAATTTAGATCGAGGCGAGTTCTTTTATTTGCCTGCGAAAGCACTGCATATAGATTCTGATGAAGAGTATCTTGCAAGATGTCTAAAGTTTTATAAAAGAAATGGCATAATGGCTGTTGGCAAAAAAATAAATGAAAAGAATGTTTATGAACAATTACCTATGTTATTAAAAGAATTTAGACCAGATATTGTGGTTATTACTGGACACGATGCTTATTATAGAAAAAAAGGTGACGCTAAAGATATTAAAAATTATAAGAATTCGTCATATTTTGTTAAAGCAGTTAAGGCAGCAAGAAATTATGAAAAAAGTCATGAGAAATTAGTTATAATTGCTGGAGCTTGTCAAAGTGATTATGAAGAATTAATTAAGGCTGGTGCTAATTTTGCATCAAGTCCCAAGAGAGTTAATATTCATGCTTTGGATCCAGCTATTATCGCTAGTACCGTTGCACTAACTGAAAGAAATAAAGAAATAGATTTAAAAAAGTTACTTGATAAAACAAAATATAAAGAAGATGGTATGGGAGGACTTATATGTAATGGACTTATGTATGTAGGCTATCCTAGATAAGGGGGAATAATGAATATTAATTTAGTTAAAGAAGAAATAAGTAAAAAGCTTAATAGTAAAGTAATGGTTTCTGTTTATGGTATGCGTAACAGAGTTAGTAGACTGGAAGGAACACTTTATAAAATTTATCCAAATTTGTTTACGGTCATGGTGGATGGAGAAGAAAAAAGTTTTTGTTATAGAGATGTTATAACTGGTGATGTCAAAATAAAATATTTATAAAATAAAAAAATACATTGCAAAAAAATTAATTATGCATTAAAATAAAAATATGTAATACATCATAAGGAGGTAAATTTATGGAAATTACAAAACTAGAAATTTATAGGAGAGAAAAAGAAGGTTCAAGATTAAAGGCTTTTGTTGACTTTACCTTAGATGATTGTTTAGCAATTCGTGGTGCTAAAATCATAGATGGCAATTCAAGAGTATTCCTTTCAATGCCTGGTAGAATAAATAAGGATGGCAAAGAAGAAAATGTTGTTTTCCCGACAAATAAGGAAACAAGAGAAAAATTTGAAAAAATTATTCTTGATGCTTATAATAAAAAAGTTGCAGAAGAAGCTGAATAAGGCTTCTTTTTTGATAAAATCTATTTTAAATTATCATTAAAGAGTTCAGCTTGACATATGATAAATATGTGGTATAATTAAAAAACGTCGCTTAAAAAGGAGTGAATCAAATGTTATATAGTATACAATATGTTTATGATAAAGATAGTAGAAATAAGAAGACCTTAATTGGAGCTAAAGTTTTAGGATTTGATGGAGATAAAACTTTTTTACAAGAAATTTATGTTGGTATGAAATTTACTTTAGAAGATATAACTGAAAATAAAATAAATGCTGATGCTATTGGTGTTACTAATACTGATATTTTAAAAACTAGATATGAAAATTTAAATGCTTCTGGTATTATTTATTTTCCTGAGTTAAATCGCTATGAATTTCTTGGAGAAAATGATATAGTTATTCCTTGGATATCATCAGAATTAGTTGCTAGTACATTAGAAAATGCATTACAACCATATAGAAATAAAGCGACAGATAAAGTTGTAAAGGAAAAAATGGCAGCTAAAAAAGCTTATGTTGAAAGTTTAGATCCTGCAGATCCAATGGTTGAACTTAATGGTTTATTTTTACGTAGACGTGTATCAAACAGATAGTTATAAATTATCTTTTTTTTTCATATAATTAATTGGTGATAATATGGATAATACTTATGGTACTCAAGAAGTAAAAATTGTTGACAGAAGTAGTATTAGTTTAAATGGAGTTAATAAAATAGTTAGTTTTGATGATGAAGAATTTTTAATGGAAACAGTAATGGGAAATTTAAGAATACTTGGTAGTGGTCTTGAACTTTTAAAACTAGATACTGTTGATGGAAATGTAAAGATAAAAGGAAAGATTAATTCATTTATGTATATTGATGGTAAAACAAAAAATAAAGAAGATAGTATTATAAGTAAATTATTTAAATGAATAGTTATATCCAAGTACTTTCTTTCTTAGTATCTTTTATTTATGGAATAGTATTTTATTTGTTTGCAAGATTTAATAGATTTATGCTCAGTAATAATAATAATGTTATCAAGTTGTTAGTAACACTTGTTTTTGTTATAAATATGGTTATTTTATATATTTATTTAATGTATAAAATTAATTTTGGAATTATTCATCCATATTTTGTAATTGTCGTTGCTTTAGGTTTTTTCTTTATGTTAAAAATGTATAATAAATGTAAAAATTGTGTAAAAAAAATTAAAATTCAAAAATTATAGTTTATATTTTTGAGTTTTTTTTGTATAATCTTGGTGAAGAATGAGGAGGATCCGATATGAAAAAAACAAAAAAAGAAAAAAAACGGCTTTTTGTAATATCTGCCGTGATTATTCTGCTTATTATATCTTTGGTTAGTTCTGTTGCAGGAGATTGGACTAAAATTATGGAAAATAATAGTAAAATTACAAGTTTGAATAAAAAATACAATAATTTATTAAGTGAAGAAGAAAAATTAGTTAGTGAAGTAACTAAACTTCAAGATGATGATTATGTTCTTAGATATGCAAAAGAAAAATTTTTGTATTCTGAAGATGGGGAAGTTATAATTAGAATGAACTAAAATTCATTCTTTTTTATGATATCATCAATCAGTCCATATTCTTTAGCTTCGATGGCACTTAAGAAATTGTCTCTTTCTGTGTCTTCATATATTTTTTCTAGTGGTTGGTGTGTGTTGTCTGCTAAAATTTTGTTTAGCTTTTCTTTTAGTTTAATTATACGTTCAGCTGCTATTTTAATGTCTGTTGCTTGACCTTGAGCACCTCCGAGTGGTTGATGGATCATGACTTCAGCATTTGGAAGAGCATATCTTTCGTCTCCGCTTGAAAGTATAAATGCTGCCATGCTAGCACACATACCAACTCCGATAGTTATAACTTTGCTTTCAATAAATCTCATTGTGTCATAAATTCCCATTCCAGAAGTTATGGCACCACCCGGAGAATTTATATACAAATATATATTTTCATGATTAATGTTATCTAAATAAAGAAGTTCACTTATAATGATGTTTGACATAGCATCATCAATTTCACCGGTTAAAAATATAATTCTGTCTTGAAGAAGTCTAGAATATAAATCATATGCATATTCTTTATTGTTACTCTTTGTAATTACTGTTGGAATTATGTTCAAAATATATCACCTACATAAATAATAGTAAAATATGTTATTTTTTATTCACAAATAGTAAAAAAATTGATATAATTAATAAGAATAGAGGGAGATTAGATGGATATAGTTAAAGTTACATTTAATGATAATACTGTTCACGAGTACAGAATAGGTACTTTGTTTTATGATGCTAGTAAAGATTTTGATATGGAAAATATTGTTGGTTATAAGATAAATAACGAAGTATTTTCTTTAGATAATAAGATACTTGAAGATGTAAAAATTGATTTTATAAATACGGAGGACTTAATTGGTAATAGAATTTATAAAGCAGGCTTAAAATTTTTATTTTTAGTGGCTTTACAAGAAGTTTTTAATGGATTTGATGTTTCATTTGAACATAGTGTTCCAAGAGGTATGTTAGGAATTATTGAAGGGCATAGGATACTTACACAAGAAGATATTTCCCTTATTAAAGAGAAAATGTGTAAAATAATTAATGATAATGAAATAATAACTAAATTAAATGTTTCTCCGAAGGATGCAATTAAGTATTATAAAGATAAAAATGAGTATGAAAAAGCAAATAATATCCAAAATATAAGTGATAAGGTTGTTAATTTATATAAACTTAAAAATAAACTCAATTATTTTTATTCATTAATGCCTTATAGTACGGGAGCCTTAAGTAAGTTTGAACTTGTTTATTTAGGAAATAATAAAGTAATACTTTTATTTCCTACGACAAGAAGTCATGGAAATGTTCCTGAGTATGTTCATTATGATAAAATTATTGAAAGTTTTGCTGAGGGAAAGAAATGGCTTGATAATTTAAATATGCCATACGTTACAGATTTAAATAAAGATGTTGGTAATAGTAAAATAATTAACTTTATTAAATCGAGTGAACTCATGTTTAATTTAAATATTGCAGATGTTGCTAAAGAAATTGAGAAAAATAGAGATATTAAGTTTATACTTATTGCAGGTCCTTCATCAAGTGGAAAGACAACAACAACAAGTAGGTTAGCATCATATTTTGAAGCTTTGGGTTATAATCCAATAAATATAAGTTTAGACGATTATTTTGTAAATAGAGATGATACTCCGAAAGATGAAAATGGTAAGTATGATTTTGAATGTTTAGAAGCTTTGGATGTTAAATTATTTAATGATAACTTAAGTAAGTTGCTTGCAGGCGAAAGTATTAAACTTCCTAAATATAACTTTATGACGGGACTTAGAGAATATTACAAAGATGAAGTTAAAATGACTGATAAAAGTATTTTTTTAATTGAAGGCTTGCATGCTTTAAATGATGAACTTACTAAGGATGTTGATGAAAAATATAAATATAAAATTTATTTGAGCCCATTTATTCCTTTAAGTATAGATAAATATAATTATGTATCAACACTGGATTTAAGATTACTTAGAAGAATAGTTAGGGATAATAGAACACGTGGATATGATGTTATAAAAACTATTGATAATTGGCAGAGTGTTAGAAATGGAGAAGAAAAATATATATTTCCATATATACATCAAGCTAATACAATAGTTAATACAGCACTTCCATATGAGGTTGGGGTTTTGAAGGTTTATGCTGAGCCACTTCTTTTGTCAGTGAGTGTAGATAGCATTTATTATGAAGAAGCTAGAAGATTAGTGGATTTTTTAAAACAATTCTTTCCAATACCGGGAGAATATGTTAATGATGAATCAATATTGCGTGAATTTATAGGAGGAAGATATAATGATTAAAGTAGCAATTAATGGTTTTGGTAGAATAGGCAGACTAGCCTTTAGACAAATAGTTACACAAACAGATTTTGATATTGTAGCTATTAATGATTTAACAAGTGCAGAGGATTTAGCTTATTTAGTTAAGTATGATACTGTACATGGTTCATTTCATGAAGATGAAATTAAGGCAGAAGGTAATGAAATAGTAGTTGCAGGTGTTAAGAGAATTAAAGTTTATAGTGAAACTGATCCCGCAAATTTACCTTGGGGTGAACTTGGAGTTGACTTAGTTCTTGAATGTACTGGTAAATTTACTCAAAAAGAAGATGCAATGAAACATATTACTGCAGGTGCTAAAAAAGTATTAATTAGTGCTCCAGGTAAAGGTGAAATGAAAACTATTGTTTATAATGTTAATGATAGCATTTTAACAAATGATGATGTTATTGTTAGTGCAGCTAGTTGTACAACAAATTGTTTAGCTCCAGTTCTTAATATTTTGCAAAAAAATATTGGTATTAAAAAAGGTTTTATGACAACTGTTCATGCTTATACAAATGATCAAGCAACTCTTGATATAGCTCATAAAAAGGGTATTAAATCAAGACGTGGAAGAGCATGTGCTCAAAATATTGTTCCATCTAGTACTGGGGCAGCAAAAGCTATTGGTTTAGTTATTCCTGAACTTCTTGGTAAGCTTGATGGTAATGCTTTAAGAGTTCCAACTGCTGATGGTTCTGTTGTGGATTTAACTTTAGAATTAAATAGAAATACAAGTGTAGAAGAAATTAATAAATTATTTAGTGAAAATCAAAATGAAACAATTAAATTTACAATGGACCCAATTGTTTCAAGCGATTGTCTAGGTAAAAAAGTTGGAGCAATAGTTGATGGACTTTCTACAAATATTGTGGAATCTGATGGTTCTCAACTTGTTAAAGTACTTGCTTGGTATGACAATGAATATGGTTATACTGCTCAAATGCTTAGAACTGCTAAAAAAATGTTTCAATAAAATGTAAAACTCTCAGAAATGAGAGTTTTAAAAAACGGACTGGTAAAAAT
>CADBRL010000025.1 GCA_902797105.1 uncultured Erysipelotrichaceae bacterium | reverse complement strand
TTAAGTGAAGTTGAAGATATTTATACTCCATTTAAAGAAAAGAGAAAAACTAAAGGTACTGAAGCTATTAAACTTGGATTAGAACCTCTTGCTAAAATTATCATGACTCTTCCAAATAGAACTAGAGATGAAATTGCTAAAGATTTTATTAATGAAAATGTTAAGAGTGTAGATGAAGCAATGACTAATGCTGGATATATTATTGCTGATTGGATTAGTGATAAACCTAAATATAGAAAAGCTATTAGAAATTATTATTGGTATAATGGTTTAGTTAAAGGTAAACTTAAAAAAGGTGCAGTTGATGAAAATAAGACATATGAAATATATTATGATTTTGAATGTAAGATAACTAGTGTTAAGCCACATCAAGTGCTTGCTCTTGCTCGTGCTGATAAAGAAAAGGTTGTTACATATTCCCTTAGTTTGGATAAATCTGGTGTTATTAAATACCTAGAAGAACAAATAATAGGTAATAAAAAATCTCCCCTTGTTGATGATATGATACTTTTTATTGAAGATGCTTGGAAAAGACTTTTGGAACCATCTTTAGAACGAGATATTAAAGCAGAACTTTATGATAAAGCAAGTGAATTTGGTATTAATGAATTTGGTAATAATTTAGAAAATTTATTACTTACCCCTCCGATTAAGGGAAATAGAGTACTAGGATTTGACCCAGCCTTTAGAACTGGATGTAAGCTTGCTGTTTTAAATGAAAATGGTGATGTTTTAGAAATTGGGGTAATTTATCCACATGAACCTAAAAAAGAGGTTGATATGGCTGAAAAAATTATGCTTGCTTTAATACAAAAACATAATGTTAAGATAATTGCTATTGGTAATGGTACTGCATCAAGAGAAAGTGAAATGTTCGTAGCAAATTTAATTAAAAAATATAACTTAGATGTAAAATATGTTATTGTTAGTGAAGCTGGTGCTAGTGTGTATTCGGCGAGTAGCTTGGCTAAGAAAGAATTTCCTGATTATTCTGTTGAACAAAGAAGTGCTGTTTCAATTGGTCGGAGACTTCAAGATGCTTTGTCTGAACTTGTTAAGATTGATCCAAAGAGCATTGGTGTTGGGTTATATCAACATGATTTAAAACAAAAAGAACTTGATGAAGAATTAGGTTTTGTAGTCAGTAAAGTTGTTAATGAAGTTGGTGTTAATTTAAATAATGCTAGTGATAGTATTTTAGGTTATGTATCTGGTTTAAATAAAAAAGTGATTGGTAAGATGCAAGAATATAAAAAGAAAAATGGCGGTTTTACATCACGTGAAGAATTAAAGAAAGTATCTGGTATGGATGATAAAATATTTGAACAATCTGCAGGATTCCTACGTATATTTGGGAATAATCCTTTAGATAAAACTAATATACACCCAGAAGATTATGAAATTGTTAATAAAATATTAATTGATAATAATATTGATGTAAAGCTAGTTGGAACTAAGGAAATGGAAAGTAAACTTGCAAGTATTAAAGATGAAGCTATTACAAGTAAATATGAAATTAGCAGTGAAAAATGGGAAAGTTTTAAAAATAATTTAGTAAGTGGTGTTATTGACCCACGTGATGATGTTAAACAAATGACACTTAGAAGTGATGTTTTAACAATCGATGATTTAGAACTTGGCATGAGTTTAGAAGGTACAGTTAGAAATGTTACTGCTTTTGGTGCTTTTGTGGATATTGGTCTTCATGATGATGGTTTAGTACATATTTCTAAAATGAGTAAATCTTATGTTAAACATCCAAGTGAAATATTAAAAGTTGGAGATATTATTACTGTATATGTTATTGGTATTGATAAAGAAAAGGGAAGAGTTAATTTATCTTTAATTGAGGAGTAGGTTATGAAATTAATATTTAGATTAATTAAAATTGCTATTATATTTTTAATAATAGGAGGTTGTTTTTATCTTCTTATAAATAAGACTTTTATATATGATGTTTATAAGTCTGAAGTTATGGAAGGTGAAGGTATTCCGATTAAAAGATTTATGTATGTAATCGATGATGATAATACTAATAAAGCTAAGTTTTATACGTTCTTATCTAATAGTACTTTAGAAAATATGAAGAAAGATTACCTAGATGACCTAGAGCTTTGTTATGGTAAATATTATTATGATAAAAATAATAAAATAACTATTACTAATTATGTTATTGTAAGTAATAGTTATTATAGAGAAGTTAAACTAGATTATGTAAGTGATAATTATTGTAGTAGTGATTATAAACTTAGTGATATGTGGGTATATGATTATATTAATAAAAGTGCATATCTAAGTGGAGATATAACTGAAAAGAATATGACTGGTTTAGTTGATAAGATATATAATAGTAAAAATGTTGAACCTGTAGTGAAAAATTATAAAAATGAATATAGCTATAAAGTTAATTGTGAAAATAATGAAGAAAAATATACTTTAGTATTTGAAGATTTTAGTGAAAATGAGTTACTCGTTAAAAGAGAAGTAAATGGAAATACTAAGTTTGCTGTTTATGAAATAGAAAATGTTAAAGATTATTTAAAAAGCTTAAAATAAAAAAACGCTGTGAAGCGTTTTTTAAGTGTGAGTTTAACATCAAAAGGTATTAACCTTTGGTAAAATATGAAAAAGAGATGTTGCTCACATAATAATTATATGTTATATTAGTCTTGTTGTCAAATGATATGGCTAAAAAATATTTAAACTTTGAAAAATATGTGATATAATTTTTATGAAAGGATGATTTTTAAATGATGGAAACAATTTGCAAATATTTTTTATACTTTATTATTTATGCTTTTATTGGATGGTTAATGGAAGTTTGTGTATCTTTATGGAACAAGCATAAGTTTATAAATAGAGGTTTTTTAATTGGCCCCTATTGTCCGATTTATGGTTGGGGATCTTTAGCTATTATTTTAGCGGTAGGTAAAAACACAACAGATATTTTGGCAGTATTTTTAAAAGCTATATTAATTTGTTCATTACTTGAGTATTTTACTAGTTATTTTATGGAAAAAATATATAATGTTAGATGGTGGGATTATTCTAGTAAAAGATTTAATATTAATGGTAGAATATGTTTAGAAACTATGATACCTTTTGGTTTACTTGCACTTTTGATTATATATGTTGTGCATCCTGTAATAATAGGAATTGTAGGAAAGCTTTCTTCTACAGCACTTATTGTAGTTTCTAGTGTAATATTTGTTGTTTATTTAATAGATAATGTTGTATCAACATATATTTTATTTAAAATAAAAGGTAAGATTAAAAGTGAAAGAAAAGATAATACAGAAAAAATAAAGAAATATATTGAAAAATGGTTTCAAGAAAATACTGTTTTATATAGACGTATTAAAAATGCATTTCCTAAATTTGAGATATTTAGAAAAATAAAGTAATTTTTATTTACAAAAGCTTCTTTTAATGGTAGAATAATTTACACATTAAGGGGAGTTTTTTATTTATGAATAAAGTTTATGGTTTTACTAATGAATATGTTGCTGCTTATCCAGATGTGTATAATTTTGATAATGCTGATGTTTTAAGTGTTATTGGGGGTGGTGACCAATATTTTACAGCGATGCTTGCTGGTGCTAAAAATGTTACTGTATTTGATATAAATGGAAATGCTTGGTATCATTTTGTTTTAAAGTTTATGGCAATTAGATACTTAAGTTATGAAGAATTTTGTAAGTTTTTTATTGAAGATAATTTAAATAATATTAAAATATATTTAAAAATAAGAGAATATTTGCCTTTGGATGTTAGAAAGTTTTTTGATAAATTTAGGATTTTGAATTTAAAGTTTTCATCTATGAAAATAAAAGCGGGATTACTGGATAGTTTAACTTTTGAAGAGTATCAAAGAATACTTCCTTATTTAAATGAAGAAAGTTTTTATATATTAAAGGATATTTTAAATAATTGTGAATTACCTAGATGCTTGATTGATGATTTTATTCATTTGGCTTTAGGTGATGAGAGAAATAAAAGTTATGATATTATGCTTCTTTCAAATATTTATTTTTGGATTAATTCAACCCCGAGTGATTTTAAATGGCTTTTAGATAGGTTTAATCCATGTGTTATTCAGGCTCTTTATGCTTGGAATTATTATGATGAACTAAGGGATTTTGAAAGATTAGGTTTTGTTACTACTGCTATTCCATGTGTAAGAGAAACTATGGATATAACTTCTAATTACGTTCTTACTTATAAAAAAGAAAAATAAGAGTTATTGCATTTTTGCAATATAAATAATATAATTAAATGGGTGATGATTTGTGTATGAAAATAAAAAAATATTAATTTTGGGAGCAGCTAAAAGTGGAATTGCTGTTGCTAAGTTACTTGCAAATAAAAATAATAAAATTGTTCTTACAGATTTAAATGCTATTGATGATAATATAAAAAATGAATTAGAAAATTTAGGTATAGAAATTGTTATAACTAATAATCAGTTGGATTTAATTGATAATACTTGGAATTTAGTAATTAAAAATCCAGCAATTATGTCAACTAGTCCTTTGATTAAAAAGTGTGAAGATTTAAATTTACGCGTTGAAAATGAAATGGAAGTTGCCTATCATTTCTTACCAAAAGATATTAAAATTATTGGTGTTACTGGTTCTAATGGTAAGACTACTACAACAACAATGCTATATAATATGCTAAAGGTTTCTGAAAATAATGTAGTTCTTGGGGGAAATATTGGAACACCACTTACTGATTTACTTGAAACTATTAAAAGTGGAGATATTTTACTTTTGGAAATAAGTGACCACCAATTATGTGATTTTTATGATTTTAAAACTGATATAAGTGTTCTTACTAATATTTGTCCAACGCATTTGGATTATCATGGAACTTATGAACATTATATGAAAACTAAGAAAAAAATATTTAATAATCATACTAGTAAAGATATAGCTGTTATTAATAAAGATAATGAAGATGCATGTAAAGTAAGTGAAGATATAAAATCTAATAAAGTTTACTTTAGTAGAAAAGATATTACATGTAAAGCGTATTTTAAAGATGGATATATCTATTTAGATAATGAAAAGGTTTTAAATATTAATGATATTGTAGTACCTGGAGAACATAATATAGAAAATGTTATGGCAGCCTTAATTGTATGTAGTTATTTTAAAATGGATGTTGAGAGAATAAAAGAGTTTTTGAAAAACTTTGGGGGAGTTGAACATCGTTTGGAATTTGTGAGAAATATAAATGGTGTTAAATATTATAATGATAGTAAGTCCACTAATCCAACTTCTACGATTACTGCTTTAAAGACTTTTGGTAAAAATGTTCATTTAATTCTTGGGGGACTAGATAGAAATCAAGATTATCATGAACTTGATGATTATATGAAAAATGTTGTGTATATTTACGCTATTGGAGGAACTACTGATATAGTAGGAGAATATGCTAAAGAACTTGGCATTCCTTGCTATAAAGGTTATACT
>CADBRL010000024.1 GCA_902797105.1 uncultured Erysipelotrichaceae bacterium | reverse complement strand
CATAAAATTTTCTCCCTTCGTATAAGACTCTATTCTAAATTCACTATATGAAAAAAGTCAAGAAAAATCGGTCGACATGGTTCGACAATTATTTTGAAAACACTGGTTTTACCTAGGGTTTAAGGGCATTCTTTTCTAACAAAAGTAAATAAAAATTTTATCAATTACTAAAAAAACACTAAATATTTAATTAAGATATTTTAGTGTTTTATGTAATTCCTATTTTTTGAAAATAAATTAATTTAATTCTTTAGATAATTCTTTGTAAGCATCATTTATCTTTTTAGGAGTTTCTTTTTCTAATTTGTAGAAACCTTTACTATAAGCTAAAGAAAATACATCTTTAGTTACTTTGTTAATTTCTTTAAACATTTTAAAGTATTTGTCATAAAGATGTTTTGAACTTGCTTCATTTAAAGCATAAGTCATATTTACTGACATACTTTTTTCTGTTTCAAGTATATCCATCATAAATTCTTTATTATTCATTTATATCACTTCCTAGAATGTTTAATATTTCTTCACAATTTGCTTCATGCATTGTTATAAGTTTTTTAACTATGTTTGTTATTTCTTTATCGTTTATATATTCGTTATAAACATTAAATTTTTTTAGTGCAATAATATTCCAGTTAAACATGTCTTTTAAATAAGATGCATCTTTTGTAGATATCATATTTGGCACATTGTTCATTTTCTATCACCTTCCATTTATATTGTGGATACTTTTTTTTAAAATATATTGTTAATTTTTGGTTAAAATTAATTTTGTGATAAAATATAAATAGTCACTTTAGAGTCATAAATATGTCATATATTTATTTTGAAGGGAAGATTATATATGGAAATATTAAAAGTTGAAAATTTGATTAAAACTTATAAAAATGGTAATACAACTATTAATGCTGTTGATAATATAAGTTTTAGTGTGGAAAAAGGGGATTTTGTTGCTATTGTTGGAGCCAGTGGTAGTGGTAAATCTACACTTTTACATTTACTTGGGGGTGTTGATAGACCTACATCTGGTAAAGTATTTATTGATGGGGTTGATATTTATAATATGAATAATGATGCACTTGCAATATTTAGAAGAAGACAAGTTGGTCTTATTTATCAATTTTATAATTTAATACCCATTTTGAATGTGGAAGAAAATATTGTGCTTCCATGTAAATTAGATGGCAAAAATGTAAGACGTGATAGACTTAATGAAATTATTGATACTTTAGGTTTATCTAAAAGAAGAAGTCATTTACCAAATGAACTTTCTGGTGGACAACAACAAAGAGTTTCTATTGGAAGAGCTATAATTAATAATCCAGCTTTAGTTTTAGCAGATGAACCTACGGGTAATTTAGATTCAAAAGCAAGTGATGAAATTGTTGCTTTGTTAAAAGAATCTAATAAAAAATATAATCAAACTATTATTGTTATTACACATGATGCTTCAATTGCTCAAGAAGCAAATAGAGTTATTACTATTGAAGATGGAAAAATAGTTAGTGATGTTAGGAATTAATTATGAATATATTAAACGAATTAACTATTAAGAATTTAAAGCTTAATAAAAAAAGAACAATAGTAACAATAGTAGGTATAGTTTTGTCTGTTGCTTTAATTTGTGCAGTAGCTGGTATGGTTACATCATTTCAAGCAACTTTAGTAAATATAGCTATTACAGATGGAGGAAATAGACATTTAACAATTGAAAATGTAAGTAAAAAAGACTTGAAATATTTTACAAATAATAGTCATGTAAAGAGTATGTATTTAAGTGAGTCTTTTGGTTATGCTAAAGTGGATAATATAAATAAATATAAACCTTATGCTTATGTTGTGGGATATACAAAATCAGCTTTTGATAATACAACATTAAAACTAGTTTCTGGAAGACTTCCGGAGAATAATAAAGAAATAATAGTAAGTGTACCTTTTAAAAATAGTGCTAAAGTAAAAATAGGTGATACAATTAGTTTAGATATTGGTAAAAGAGTATGCACTGATGGAACAATTCTTAACCAAAGTAATCCATATTTTGTGGAAGAAGGAGAAACTGATCTTTGCCATGAATATATAACTGATACAAGTAAACATGAATATAAAATTGTAGGTATTACAGAAAGATTAAATTATAATATTGAAGAGTATAGTGCTCCAGGTTATACATTAATTACTAAAATAGATAAAGCAAATGATAATATAAATGTATCTTTATTATTTAAAGATGCTAAATATTATAAAGAATATATAAATAATATAGCAAATGATAATGATCTAAATAAATATAATATTACTTTAAATGATGAACTTTTAAGATGGAGTGGAGCTAGTTTAAGTGATAGAACAATGAATATGTTATATGCTATTTCAGGTGTAGTAATAGGTATTATAATACTTACAAGTGTATTTGTTATAAAAAATAGTTTTGATATTGCTAATCAAGAGAAGAAAAAGATGTATGGTATGCTTTCAAGTATTGGAGCAACAAGTAAACAAATTAAGAAAAATGTTTTACATGAAGGTTTTATCCTAGGTCTAATTGGTATTCCTTTAGGTATTATATGTGGTATATTTGCGGATTATATACTTGTTATTATAATAAATTATTTTGCTAAGAATCCTTTTAATGATTTTAAATTTGTATTTAGTATATCTATTTGGCCAGTAATTTTAAGCATTATACTTGGAGCAGTTACAATATATTTATCTATTCTTAGAGCTGCTAAAAAAAGTAGTAAAATTGCACCAATTGAAGCGATTAGAAATAACAATGAAATAAAAATAAATAGTAAAAAAATTAAGTCATCTAAAATAGTTGATAAATTATTTGGTGTTGGGGGAGATATTGCCTATAAAAATTTAAAGAGAAATAAAAAAAGAAATAGAACTACGATTATATCAATTGTAATAAGTGTTGCTGTATTTATTTCTTTATCATCATTTTTAAGTTATGGCTTTAAATTAACAAATCAGTATTATCAAGATGCTAATTATGATATTCAGCTTTATCTTAGGGATACTAATGAAGAAGAATCTAAAAAAATAATTAATGATATAATAAAAATGGATAATATTACTAAATATAGCATAAATAGATCTATGAGTATGACATTTGATTATAAAAAATATTATAATGAAGATGTATTAAAGAACTTTGATGGAGTTGAAGATTTACCTCTTAGAATTATGTCTGTAGGTGAAGAAGAGTTTGAAAGAATACTTAAAGAAAATAAAATAAGTGATACTAATTTTGATTATAAGGGTTTATTAATTGATAAAAATATTTTTTATCAAGAAGGTAGTAAAAATTATAAAGAAGTAAATTTATTGGATTTAAATAAATTTAAAACAGTAACAGGTTCTATTAATAATAAAGATATAAGTATTAAAATTTTAAAAAGAATAGATACCTTACCAATGGGATTTCAAAATGTATATAGTGCAACACCAACAGTTATAGTAAGTGATGAATTTTATGATTATATTATATCTAATTATAATGTAAATGCTACTGATTCAAGAAGTTTATATATTAAATCTTCTGATTGTGAAAAACTAGAAAGTTTAATTAAAGAATATTTACTTGATGAAAATATTACTAATTATAGTTTGTTTAATATTGAAACAGAAGCTAAAGCACAAAGAAATTTAATTATTTTAGTAGCAATTTTCTTGTATGGTTTTATTATTGTTATCAGTTTAATTGGTGTTACTAATATTATTAATACAATAAGCACTAATATGAATTTAAGAAGAAGAGAGTTTGCTATGCTTAAGTCTATTGGTATGACTAAAAATGAATTTAATAAAATGATTAACTTAGAGTCAATTATGTATTCTACGAAAGCATTAATTATTGGTATTCCCTTAGGTATATTAGGTTCATTTGCTATTTATAAGGCATTTGCAAATGGTAGTGATTATGGTTTTATATTTCCATGGCAAGCTATTTTAATAGCGATATTTGTTGTCTATATTCTCGTTAGTTTAATTATGTATTTTGCTTTAAGAAAAACAAAAAGTGAAAATATAATTGATACTATTAAGGATGAAAATATATAAAAGATTGCTTAATGTAGTCTTTTTCTTTTTAATAAATTATGGTATACTATAAATAATTTTTTAAGTAGATGAAGATGATGAAAACTTATATTGTATTAGATGAATCTGGAGCCATGCATTTAAAAAATGAGAGATACTTTGTAATTGCTGGATTTATAACTAGAGAACTTCACAAAGTTACTTCTACACACAAAAGAGTAGAAGAAATGGTAAAAATTAGAAAAAATATTCCAGTGGATAAAAAAATAGAGTTAAAATCTTCTCGTATTAATGATAGTCAGCAGGCTTTATTTCTTAATGAACTTTATTCTTTGTCGGATGTTGTTCTAGTAGCAATAGTAGTTGATAAAGAAAATTTAGAAAAATTTGGTGCTTCGGAAAATGTTGCATATAATTTTTTTGTTAAAACCCTTTTAAAGTATTTGTTTTCGTGTAACCTTCCAATTTTACAAACTAATACAATTGAGTTGAGAGTTGATAATAGAAATACTTCTGTAAAAACATTGAAAGATTTAGAAACATTTTTGCAGTGGGAATTTGAATTAATGGATTTAGATTTTAAAGTAAAATATTTAAATTCTAAAGATAATAGAGATACTCAAATGGCTGACTATGTTGCAAATATGATTTGGAAAAAACACAATTGTTTAAACGAAGACTTAACTCGAAGAGTGTCGCGATACTACAAAACATACATTTCAAAATTCCTATTCAGATTGTTTGGCAGTAATCCTAGTTTAAAACAATTAAATATTGAAAAAAATAAACAAAAAGTTTAAAATATTTACAATAAATTCACAAAATACATGGAGAATATGGAAAATTTAGTTGATTTTTTATAAATAAATGATATAATATTGTCAGAAGACCTTTAAGGTGTATCGAACCAAGCATCTTGTGTGCGAATGTTCTAATCGTATGTTAAGTACGAGATCCCTTGGGCAGAAAATGCAACTCCTGAGGGTTGTTTTTTTCTTTGAAAATTAAATTTATTTTTTGTATTGCTACGAATAGTATCATAAATGTAATGTTCTTTTGCTTTATGTTATGTTAAAATTTTAGTATGATGTTGTTAGAAAGAAGGAATAATATAATGATATTTGGTCAAAAACTAAAAAAAATAAGAAAAAGATTTGTATTATTACAAGAACAACTTGCAGAGATTATGAATGTTTCAAGATAAGCTATAACTAAATGGGAAAATGATGGTGGAATGCCTGATATAAGTAATTTACCAACTTTATCATTGAGAAAAAAGTTAGATAAAGAAAAATATAAAAGTAAATTTAGCTGGTATCATTTTATTTGAAATGATGCCTTTTTGCTATAAAGTGGTTATAAAATATGGTATTATATATGTGAGGTGTTTTACATGAAAATACTTTTAGTTGAAGATAATGAAATGATTATAAAAGCAATTAGTTTTTTGTTGGAAGAACATGAATATAATGTTAATGTTGCAAGAAATATTAAAGAAGCAAAAGAATTAATTAATGATGCTTTTGATTTAGTTATACTTGATGTTTGTTTACCCGATGGAAATGGACTAGATTTTTTTGAAAATTATGTAAATATTCCAGCATTAGTTTTAAGTGCTAAAGATGAAGAAGATGATGTTGTTAAAGCAATTGATTTAGGTGTACAAGATTATATAATAAAACCTTTCAGGTCTAAGGAACTTTTATCAAGGATTAATAATATTATTAAAAGAAATAAAAAAAATAATATAAAGAAATTTGAGAATGTAACTTTTGATATGAATGCTTATAAAGTGTATGTTAATAATGTAGAGGTTGAATTAACTGGTTTAGAGCTAAAAATATTATTTTTACTTTTAGAAAATTGTGGAATGATCGTTACTAGAGATGTAATTATAGATAAAATATGGGATGCATCTGGTAAATTTGTTAATGATAATACTTTAAGCGTTTATATAAAAAGAATAAGAGAAAAAATAGGTAATGATAATTTTATTAAAACAATTAAAGGTATTGGTTATAGGGTGGATTTATGAAAAAATATATTAGTTATTTTGTAATTCTTTTAATTTTGGTAGTTATTTGTAACTATTTATCTTATCGAAGGTATGCTCATGAAGTAAATGGTGTAACTAGTGAAATAATAGAAAATGTTTTAAGTAAATATCCTGAGGTAAATAGCGAAGACTTAATTAAGATTATATCTTCAAGTAAAAGGAGAAATGAAAGTAATACATTAAAAAAGTATGGCTTTATGGAAAGTGATATAAGTTATATAAAAAGTTTGGACTATGTGTATTATAAAAATTTAATTATAAATATAAGTGTTTTTGGAATATTTGGTTTAATATGTGGAATAGGATATTATTTAAGAAAAAGAAAGTATAAAAAAAATATTGAAGATATTACTAATTATTTAAAAAGAATAAATGAAGGTATATATGATTTAGAAATAATTGATAATGTGGAAGGTGATTTATCAATTCTTAAAAATGAAGTGTATACTACGATGATATGCTTAAAAGAAATGTATGCTAGAGAATATAATGATAAAATAAAATTAAAAGATAATTTAGCTAATATTTCTCATCAGTTAAAGACACCCCTTACGGGAATTATGCTTATGATTGATACTCTTTTAGAAGAAAATGTAAGTAAAGAAAAAAGACAAGAATATCTTCAAGATATTAGAAAGCAAATTGAAAATATTAATTTTTTAATTTATGCTATGCTTAAGTTATCAAGATTTGATGCCGGTGTTGTTAAGTTTGATAGTAATAAAATAGTAGTTAAAGAATTAGTATTTGATGTATTAAAAAATGTTGATATTTTAAGGGAACTTAAAAATGTAAATATTCATGTAAAGGGTAAAAATGATGTAATTTTTGTTGGTGATTATAAATGGGAATGTGAAGCTATTACTAATATAGTTAAAAATGCTATAGAATATAGTCATGAAAATAGTGATGTATATGTAAATTATATTGATAATGGAATATATGTAAGTTTAGAAATAGTGAATTATGGAGAAGAAATAAGTAAAGAAGATATGCATCATATATTTGATAGATTTTATAAGAAAAATAATGATGAAAATAATTTTGGAATAGGGCTTTCTTTAGCAAAAGAAATAATTGAAAAAGATAATGGAATTATTAGAGTAGAAAGTAAGAATAATAAGACAATTTTTAAAGTTAAATTTTATAAATAATATATTTTTAATATGAAAGAAGAAAAGTTTGTGTTATTTTTCTCTTTTTAATCTTTGTTCTTGTTTGTTTTTCAAAGTTTCAATTATATTATTATATGCTAAAGATATTTCTCTAATTCTTGTTTCATAGCCTTTTTGTGCATGTATATAGTTTCGGTCCCAATTATCTTTACTCATATATCCATGCCAAGTTTCTTTATATTCTTTGATATATATTATTTCTAATTCTTTGTTTTCTTCAATTCTTTTGATGATATCTTCGATAGATATTTCTACTTCTTCTTGACGTGGATAACTAATTCCACGTTTTTTTAGTTCTTCCTTAATTTTCTTTAAAGCTGTTTGGTGGCGAAAACTTGTCATTATTACAAGTCTGTGTTGTGCTAAAATTTTTCTGCTTCTTCTTGAGATTTTTTAAATACTTCATAGTCTTTGAATAATTTTACGGCGATTTCATATATTTCACCATTTGTGTATGTTCTTTCCATGTTGGTTGTTTCCTTTCTCTCTTGATTTAATTGTATCATTAATATTTTCTTTTGTAAATTTTTTGTATACAATTTTTTCTTTTTATGATATTATTTAATTTAGGAGATGGTTATTTTGGAAATTGCTAGAGAGGTTAGAAATTTAAAAAATATTTGTATTTCAAATCTTATACTCATTATTTTGAATAAAGATGAAGATGATATTGTTAGAAAATGTGCTGAAATTGAACTTAGAAAGAGAATTTTACATCTTGATTATCAGTATGATGATTTATTACATCGTGAGGATAGAATAATTAGTGAAAGGGGATTTGATGTTGAGGAATATTTATTTTCTCCGAATGTTAATATGCAACAACTAATGGAAACTTATTTTAAGTATAATTGTTGTCTTTCTTTTGAAGATAATCAATTACTTTTAAGTGAAAAAATTTTGTGTAATGATGCTGATTTTGGAATTCCTTTTTTTAGTAAAATATGTAAAAGGGAAATTGTTAGATTAGATGAAAGAATAAAAAGTGGTGAAGAAGATAGTGAAACTTTAGAATATGTGAAGGCTTTACTTGAAGAAAGAAATAAAGATTTTGAAGAATATAAAAAAGAAATGAGTTTTGAAGAACGTCTTGATTTTAATGATATGCTAGGTGTTTTTGATGGCCTTTATTTTGAAGCTTTTAATAATTATGATGATAAAGATATGTATAATTATTTAAAAAGTAAAATTAAATTTGTTAAAATGTTAGTTTTATATTTTTTAAATGAAAATTTATTTGAGTTAGATATTATGCAAAACCTTTATGGTCTTCGTTTTGCTCGTAAAGATAGTGCGAAATTAAGAAAACAAAAAAGTAATTTACTTAGTGAACAAAGAGAATTTAATGTGGATTATAAATCTGATGATATGCAATTGGCATTAAAAAGAATAAAATCAAATCCAAATCCAAATAAAAAACTTCATAATTTTTTATAAATGAAGTTTTCTTTTGGTTTCATTTTCTTTTGATAATTGTTCTTCAAGTTCAATTATTCTTTTTTGACGTTGTCTTCTTTCAGCAGCAGTCTTTTGGTCTTTATCTGATGTAAGTCTCAATTCAAGCATTAATATAGACGCAAGTTCTTTTTGATATTCTGGAATACCTGCATTTGCTAATAATTCTATAGCTTTGCGGTCCATGTAAAATACAACATTTTGAAATTCATCACTACTTAAAACGTATGCTTTGATGTCATTGTAGTTGTAATCATCATTGAGATATCTTATTACTTCTTCTTTTTTTAGCAATGTTTTTCTAATAGAAAGGTTAAATGATGTTACTATTTGAAGGGTAATTTTGTGTTGTGCCCAAAATATATTTCTTAAATTAGAAAAATTTATCCTTTCATGTTTGAAATTGTTAATTAGTAAAGCATATTCTAATATTTCTTTGTCTGTTAAAATATTTTCATATCTTGTAAAATGTGTTTTTGTTTCCATATATAAAACCTCTGTGATAGATATTATACTAGATGTATTTTGTTTTGTAAAGAAAAAAGCTCAATGATAGAGCTTTAATTACTTATGGTGCCGCAACAGTGAATTGAACACTGATTTAATCCTTACCATGGATTTGTAATACCATTATACTATAGCGGCTTAAATTAATTATACATTAATATTTTTGTTAGTTCAATAATATTTTATTTTTTTCTTTAATAATTGATATAATTGTGATAACATATATGTAGGAAGTGGTTAGCTTGAATAGTGAAAATATTAATTTGATAATTAGATTACTCGAAGATTATTTAAGTGAGTATAGGGAATTAAAAAATAAATATGAAGATTGTGAAATTAAAAAGCAATTGTTTGAACAATTAGAATTATTTTTTCAACAAGGTTTTCAATATTTAAATGAAAACAAATTATTTGTACCTGCTTTACTTGATGCAATTTATAAAGATTCTGCATATGATGATTTATTTTATAATTCTTTAAGACAAGTGGAAGTAACAAATGATATGAGTAGTTTAACTAGATTTTTGAAATATGTAAGAGTAGATAAAGAAGAAAATCTAAAAAATGGGGAAATTATTAAAAGACAAATTGATAATAGAAAAAGTAAAGTAAAAAAAATAATGTCGGATATATTATCCCTAAAAAAGGGAAGACCTCTTATGTATGATTATAATATTAAACAAATTTTATCATATTATGAAACAAAAGGTGTTATAAGTTCTAAGGAGCTTATATTGTTAAATAATGAATTACAATATTATAATGGATCTTTAACGGATAAAAGTGTTGAATATGAAATAAAAAAGCAAAGATATGAAGAAATCCCTAATATATTAAATAGTGGTTTTGAATTAATTCAAGTAGATATTCATCCTAAGAGAAGAACTGTTTTAAATAATAATGCAAATAGAATTATAAATATGATAAATTGTATTGAAACTACTGATGAGTTGATTGAACTTTTTAATGTTAATAAAGATTTTTATAGAGATTTAAATGAATTTAAATATGTTATAAACGAAGTTATTAAATATTATTTAGATAATATACTTGATTATTATGAATTGTTATTAGATTCATCAATTTACCAAAATGCTATTGTTGTTGATGATGCTAAAGAAGAATATTTTAAATATTTGAAATTTTATTTAGCATCAAGACAGTATTTTAACGATTTGGATGAAGAATATAATATAGAAAATGAAAATGTGAATGTTGAAGAAGACGTTAGTGAAGAAGAAGTTAAAGAACAAAAATTGTTAGTTTTTTCTCATTCTTCAGTTGATCCTCTTAAAAGTAAATTGATAGCTGATTTAAAAGCAATTGAACCTGAAAAGTATGAAGAACTTTATGATTTGCTTGAAAGATTCATACAGGGGAAAACTACTAGAGATGAATTTAAAGGTCTTCATGCTAAAGAAAATGTAAGGAAAGGATTTTCTGAGTTAAGAGGAGATCAAGTAAGAATTGTGCTTAAACATTTAAAAGATAATATTTATTGTGTTATGGGAGCTTTTATAAAAAAAGCAAGTAGAGATACTAAAAATTATAATGAACAAAGAGCTAGAGTAGTAACAGATATAAGTACTAAAGAAAATGAAATAAGAGAAATAGAACTTGGTAAAAAAACTATGGAAGAAGTAGGTAGAATAGTAGAGGAAAATAGTAGAAAAGGATCTAGATGATTCTTTTTTTTTTTTTTTTTCTTTTCTTTACAATATACCCAGTAGGGGTGTATAATATGTATCAGGTGGTAATTATGCATGAAGTTTGTAAAATGTGCAAGAAAAATAAACATAGATGTGAAGAAGAAAAACAAAAAATAATAAAAAGACTAAATGTAATTGAAGGCCAAATAAGAGGAATAAAACAGATGGTAGAAGATGATAGATATTGTAGTGATATTATTATGCAACTATCGGCATCAATGCATTCTTTAAAAAGTCTTGGAAATAATATGCTTAAAAGTCATATGAAAACATGTATGGTTGATAATGTGAAAAATGATAAATTAGATATAATAGATGAAGTAATAACTTTGGTTGAAAAAATTAATAAGTAAGGTGGTAAATATGTTAAGTATAAAGAATTTAGTTGTTAGTTTAAAAAATGAGGATAAAAAAATATTAGATGGTCTTTCTTTAGAGGTTGGTAATGGTGAAGTTCATGCTATAATGGGACCAAATGGGACAGGAAAATCTACACTTTCTAAGGCTATAATGGGACACTTTTTATTTGAAGTAAATGATGGGGAAATAGTATTTAATGGTGTAAAAATAAATGATTTGAGTGTTGATGAAAGAGCAAAACTTGGTATTTTTTTAGCTATGCAGGATCCAACTGTAGTTGATGGTGTTACAAATAGCGAATTTTTAAAAAGTGCTTATGAAGAACAAACTGGTAAACATATAGATTATTTTAAATTTATAAATGATGTAAATAAATCTTTAGATGATTTAAAGTTTTCTCGTGATATGATACATAGACATGTAAATGCTGGATTTTCTGGTGGTGAAAAAAAGAAAAATGAAGTTTTGCAAATTAAAATGCTAAAACCTAAACTTATTATATTAGATGAAATAGATTCTGGACTTGATGTTGATTCTTTAAAAACTGTGGCTGAAAATATAAATGAATATAAAAAGGAAAATCCAGATACATCGATACTTATTATTACACATTATCCAAGAATACTTGAAATGATTAAGCCTGATTATGTTCATATTATGAAAGATGGTAAGATTGTTAAAACTGGGGATATGTCTTTAGCAATTGAAACTGAACAAGTAGGTTATAATGAATAAAATTATATATATAAATAATGATTGTGTGTTTGATATAAATAAAGATGAAACATTAGAAATATATCATTATGTTGTGGATAAAAGTGTAAATATAAAAATTAATTTAAATGGAGAAAATGCTAAGGTTATATATCGTTTAAGTATTATAAGTAATAATGATAATGTGTGTAAAGTTGATGTTAATCATGTGACAAGTAATACTGAAAGTAAAATTATATGTCATGGTGTTAATACTGGAAATAAAAAATTAGAATTTAATGTAACAGGTTTAGTATCTAAAGATATAAGTAAATGTGTTTGTAAAGAGGAAAATCAAATAATTAATTTAAAGGGCGGAGAAAGTGTTATTAAACCTAATTTGCTTATTAGAAATTATGATACTTTTTCAAATCATGCAGCTTATATCGGAGAGTTTAGTAAAGATAAATTGTTTTATTTAAAAAGTAGAGGTATAAGTGATGCAAATGCAACTAAATTACTTATGGAAGGCTTACTTCTTGGTGATGGTGATAGAGAAAACGTTATAGTTAAAGAATTTGTGGATAATTTGAAGGAGGCATACAATGGATAAAGAAACTAAAAGAGAAATAATACTTGATAATTATCAAAATCCTACGAATAGAGGTTTAGTGGAAGATGCAACCTATAAAAAAGCTAATACTAGAAGTAGTTCATGTATAGATAATATAGATTTAATGATGAAAATAGAAGATGGAAAAGTAGTAGATGCTTGTTTTGATGGTGAAGCTTGTGCAATATGTACAAGTAGTACGAGTATTATTGTGAAAAGTTTGATTGGTAAAAGTGTAGATGAAGCAAAGAACATAATTAAAAATTATCAAAATATGATAAATGAAGAAGATTATGATCCTGAAGTACTTGGTGAGCTTAATGCTTTTGATGAGATTTATATGCAACCAGCTAGAAAAAATTGTGCTCTTCTTTCAAGTAAAAGTGCTGTTAGAATACTAGATGAAGTAGGTAAGTAATATGGAAATAGTTGGATTAAGTGAAGCAAGCGTAAGAAAAATATCTGAAATAAAAGGTGAAGAGTCTTGGGTTTTAGATTATAGATTAAATGGATATAGGTCTTTTGTTAATCAAGATATGCCTAAGTTTGGACCAGAAATTAATCTTAATTTTGATGATGTTATTTATTATAAGAGTAATGATGCTGATAAAAGACTTGAAAATAATTGGAATAATATTTTAAAACCTGTAGTTGATGAGCTTGATAGTGTTGGTGTTTTAGAGAGTGAAAAACATTTTGGTGGCATGGGTGTTCAATATGAAAGTGAAGTAATTTATCATAATATGATTGATGAACTTGAAAAGAAACATGTTATTTTTACATCAATTGAAGATGCTATTAAAAGATATCCTGATTTAGTTAAAAAGTATTTTGGTAAAATTGTGTCTTTCACTGAAAATAAATTTGCTGCCTTAAATGCGGCGGTATTTAGTGGTGGTTCCTTTATTTATGTTCCCAAAAATACAGTGCTTGATAGACCACTTCAAAGTTATTTTAGAATTAATAGTAAAAATATGGGACAATTTGAAAGGACACTTATTATTGTTGATGATAATTCTTCACTTCATTATGTAGAAGGGTGTACTGCACCTAGTTATAGTGAGTCTAGTTTGCATGCCGCAATTGTGGAAATTTATGTTGGTAAAAATGCTAAATGTAGATATTCTACGGTACAAAATTGGGCTACAAATGTGTATAATTTAGTAACTAAAAGAGCTGTAGTGGATGATAATGGCATAATGGAATGGATTGATGGTAATATTGGTTCTAAAGTTACGATGAAATATCCTTGTTGTGTATTAAAAGGGGATAATTCGCGAGGAACATGTATTACAATAAGTGTTGCTAAATCTAATCAAGAACAAGATAGTGGTGCGCGAATGATACATATTGGCAAGAATACAAAAAGTAATATTGTTTCTAAAAGTATAGCAGGTTCTGGTGGAAATGCTACATATCGTGGAAAAGTTGATATTAAAAAAAGTGCAATAAATAGTGAAGCAATGGTTAAATGTGATAGTTTGATACTTGATGATAAATCGATGAGTGATACAATACCT
>CADBRL010000023.1 GCA_902797105.1 uncultured Erysipelotrichaceae bacterium | reverse complement strand
TACTTGAATTTCGTTAGAAATTTAAGTTATGTTCTATTTTAATAATATCATATTTAAGTAAGTTATGACAACAAAAAGTATTAATTGTTATAACATTTAATTAGCATATTAAAAGAGTTCATTATTTTGGACTCTTTTCTATATCTTTAAAATAATTATATTTAAGTGTTAAATCATTTTTCTTTATTAAATAATTTACATAATAATTCTTTTCTTCTAAAGTATTTTGATTAATATATTTATTATTTGTAACTATACCACCATCTACATAAACATTTCCATCATACCATGAATAATCACTAAAGAATACTATTTTTTGATAATTATTATTTAATGCATCTTGTCCAATATAATAATTTGGATTATAATCTATACCAAATAAATTAAGTACTGTAGGCAAAACATTTAATTGTGAAGTAACTGTTTTAATAGTTTTTCTATCTTTATTATTTGTATAAATAAAAAATGGTGTATGGTTTATTAAATTATTACTTGTATTTTTATATTTATCCAAAATAGATTTATCAGATAGAGTATAAAGATAATGATCTGTTAGAACCACAATTGTAGTTTTATCAAATAGTTCTCTTTCCTTTAGTTCTTTAACTAAAAGTTCCATCATGTAATCAGTTTCTTTTACTTGTCTTCTTGCGCAATCTTCTTCAGTTAAATCATAGCTTACATTTTCATTATCCTTGCTATCTAAATCAAGTAACATCTTACAATTTCCTTTTTCAGGATTAAAAGGCATATGATTTGTATAAGTTATAATATAATCTACGAACTTTTCACTACCAAACATCTTTTCTTTGAATTCTTCATTTAGAAGAAGTTCTCTATCTAAATAATATGAATTATCTTTATATGTATTTTGATCCACTAAGCCATAATAGTTATCATAACCCCAGTTCTTGTAGTTAGTGCCTCTAGAATAATACTCTTTAGTATTCATATGGAAGGCATTAACGGCATAACCTTGTTCTTTAAATAAATGAGCTAAACTATATGGAAATGAGTTCTTATTAAATGTATAAGCATTTTGTGTATATGAAAGGGGAGTAATAAAACCAGTATTAACTGCAAACTCTGAATTAAATGTTGAACCACCACCATTATAATATGAATAATGATTAGTAAAATTAATTGAATTATTCATCATACTATATAAAGTTGGGGTATCATTTTTATTAATAAGCCAAGAGTCTAATCCTTCAAGCTGTACAATAATTAAATTATTATCTTTATATTTTCCTGTATATTTATTTTTATTAGTTTCTTTTTCTTTAGAGTATTCTTCTTTTAAAAACTCAATATCTTTTTCATTAGTACTTTCTTTTTTTAAAAAAGTTACATAAAAGTTTCTTGTAGTATATTCATATAAACCTGAAACTTTTATAGCTTTATTATTATCATTAAAACTATTATAAATATTTCTAGGATTACGCCATGTACTCCATGTTAATTCTTCATTTGCTTTTCCTAAAAATAAAGGAGTAACACTATGAAGAACAATAAATATAAATAGAGAAATAATCATCTTTTTATATGATTTATGTTCTTCCTTAGGATATACTTTTATAGCAAGTATAAAAGTAATAAATATTGGTATTAAAAATAAGTAAACTGATAAATCACAATTTTTAATAGAGTCAAGAAAGTATTCGGAACCTTCACCCGCAAGCATTACCATACTAAAATCAAAGAAAACACCAGTCATTGAATAATATATATTATTTACTAAATATAGTACTAAACAAAGAATAAAAAATAAAATATAGACTATTTTACCAATTTTCTTTTTAGAAAAAAGACATATACTTATAATAAGTGAAATCCATAATAGAGTAAAAAGGTTTGGAACTAGCTTTAATAATCCATAAAACTCAACATTATATCTTGTAAATATATCTATTAAAATAAAAGGTAAAGCTAAAAGTAATAAATAATAATTTTTCTTTATAAAAATCTTAACTATATTGTATATGTTTTTCAATTTATCTTTAAATGTTCTTTTTTTTACTTCTTTTTTTTTCAAATCTATCACCACTAGATAAAGTATACTATAAATAGTAAATTTTGTAAAGCTTAGTTGTCAACAAAAAAAGGTTGACACATATAATTTTATATGATAAGATTATTTTAGTTAATTTAGTGAGGAGGAGAATATATGGCAGTTAAATTAAGACTAAAAAGAATGGGTTCTAAACAAAAACCATTTTATCGTATCGTAGCTGCAGATTCAAGATTTCCAAGAGATGGAAGATTTATTGAAACTGTAGGAACATACAACCCAATAGCAAAACCAGCTGAAATCAAAATTGATAAGGAAGTTGCTATTAAATGGTTAAGTAATGGAGCAGAGCCAACTGATACAGTTAAAACTTTACTTAAAAATGAAGGAATTTTAAAAGAATTTGCATCAAGCAAAAAAGGTAAATAATTATGAATATAGTAGAATATACAGAATTTTTAGTTAAAAGTCTTGTTGAAGACCCAGATATGATAAAAGTTGAAGAGTTTAAAGAAGATGAAAATACTATTATAGAAGTAATGGTACCAGAAGCTGATATGAAATATGTAATAGGAAAAGCTGGTAAAAATGCTCATGCACTTAGAACACTAGTTTATGCCTATGCATATATTCATAAAATGCATAAAATTAAATTAAATATTGAAGCTTTTTAAATTAAGTAGAGATACTTAATTTTTTTGAAAAAAGGAGGGTTTATGAATTTAGAAAAAATGGTTTTATCATTATATGAAGCCCAAAGCATTATGAAAAAATATTTAGAAAAAGTAATAGACTTTGTTAATGGTGAAATTGTTAGAAATGAAAATGGTGCATATATAATGGATAGCTATAGTTATCAAGGTGAAGAAGTAAAAAGATTTAAGGAACTTAGAACTAAAGCGTATTTTGATATCTTAAGACTTGCTTTACTAGATGCAGGATATCCTGTTAACCATATTAAAGAAGTTAAACGTAATGATGAAGTAAAATATGAATGCTTTTACGAATTAGTTAGTAAAAGAGGAAGATAGTATGAAAAGCTTTTTAAAAAGTATTTTAGCAGGTTTAATGATAGCTATCGGGGGGACAATTTTTTTGTCGGTTGAAAATAAAGTTATCGGAGCTAGTTTATTTTCTATTGGTTTAATTGGAATACTTGTTTATAATTTTAATTTGTATACAGGTAAAATAGGTTATTTAATTACTAATTTTAATTTAAAATATATAAAAGAATTATTTATTATATTACTTGGTAATTTTATTGGTAGTTCATTTATTGGTTTTATTTTAAGATATACTAGAATATATTCAAACTTACATGATAAAGCTTATTTATTATCAATTACAAAATTAAATGATAATTATTTAAGTATATTTATTCTTTCTATATTTTGTGGAATACTTATGTATTTTGCAGTAAATGGTTTTAAAAAACTAAATGATTTTAGTAGATTTATTATTGTTTATTTGGGAGTAGTAGTATTTATTCTATGTGGATTTGAACATTGTATTGCTAATATGTATTATTTTTCTGTAGCAGATGTTTGGTCATTAAATACACTTGGTTATGTAGGAATAATGATTCTAGGTAATTCCGTAGGGGCATTTATTTTGCCATTATTTAATCTTTACATTAAGGATTAATCAATATTTTTATTCTTAATAAATTCAGTGAGCATTTTTGTAAGTGCTCTTTTTTCTATTCTTGAAACATAACTTCTTGATATTTTAAGTTCATCTGCTATTTCTTTTTGAGTCATATCCTTAGTATTATTTAAACCATATCTTTTAATAATTATTTCTTTTTCTCTTTTATTTAATAATTTTAAATATTTTTTTAAAAGATTAATATTATTTTTTAAATCAAGAGTTTCAAACAAATCAACATTTTTATCTTTAATAACATCAATTAAATTTATTTCATTTCCTTCTTTATCATGACCAATAGCATCGTTTAAAGATACAGTTGGTCCATATTTTTTTTGACTTCGAAAGTGCATTAGTATTTCATTTTGTATACATCTAGCAGCATATGTAGTAATTTTAGTTTTTCTATCACCATTATAGGTATCAATTCCTTTGATAAGACCAATAGTGCCAATACTTATTAAATCATCAGTCATCGTTTCTTTAGTATCATACTTTTTAACAATATGAGCAACAAGTCTAAGATTATGTTCGATTAATTTATTCCTAGCATCCTTATCACCGTTTAGCATCTTATTTATGCATATTTCTTCTTCTTCACTTGAAAGTGGTTCTGGAAAGACGTTATTAGAATAAGAACCTGTAAAAAAAAGCATATCTTTTATAATATTTAGTAAGTTTAAAAACATAATACACCTCACTAAATTATATACAATTTTAAGTGTTTTATGATATAATGAATTTACCAGGTGGTTTTATGCAAGAAATAATAAATAATTTGGTTTTAAAAATAAAAAATAAAACTATAAGACTTAGAGATTTTTATGATATTTTAGTAGAAGAAAAAATAGATAATAGTATTAAATTTATTTTTTTATTAAGTGAAAACAGTGATATAAATAATTATTTAGCATCTTTTTTTAATAATTCAAAATATACTGAAGAAGAAATAATTAAAAAATATGGGGAAATTGATGG
>CADBRL010000022.1 GCA_902797105.1 uncultured Erysipelotrichaceae bacterium | reverse complement strand
CTTTAAAAAATAGTGATAACAAAGAAATAATCGAAAATTTAGAAAAAGAAGTACTTGAACTTACAAGTAAATATCCATTATGGTATTGAGGAGATAATTTATGTCAAAATGGGATAAAGAATATATAAAATTATGTAAAAAAATACTTGAAGATGGGACAGAAGTAATTAATAGAACGGGAATAAATACTATTAAAATACCAAGCTACCATTTAGAGTTTAATTTGCAAGATGAATTTCCATGTCTTACTACAAAACAACTTTATTTTAGACAAGCAATTTTGGAAATGTTATGGATTTATCAAGCTCAAAGTAATGATGTTAGATGGCTGCAAGAAAGAGATGTGCACATCTGGGATGAATGGGAAATAAATGAAAATGGAGTGTGGCACGCTAACCAAAATGTTTTAGAAGATGGTAAAGTAGTTAAAAAAGATATTGAAAAGAATTTTGGAAAAGAATACGCTCACACTATTGGAACAGCCTATGGTTTTATTGTAAGAAAATTAGGATTAATGGATAAATTGCTAGATACATTAAAAAATAATCCAATGGATAGAAGACTTGTTATATCACTTTGGCAAGATGAGTATTTAAGTACTGCAGTTTTGCCGAGTTGTGTTTGGTCAACAGAATGGGATGTAACTGATGGATATCTTAATATTTGGGTTCATCAAAGAAGCTGTGATGTTCCTTTAGGACTCCCATTTAATGTAACACAATATGCCGTTTTACTTTCTTTAGTAGCCCAAGTAACTGGTTTTAAACCTGGTACAATAAATTATAGTATTAAAGATGCTCATATATATGTAAATCAAGTTGAAGGTATCAAAGAACAAATTGAAAGATTTGAAAAAGATGGTGATTATGAAGCACCAAAACTTTGGATAAATCCTGAAATTAAAGAATTTAAAGATTTTGATAATTCAAAAGAATTAAAGGATATTAAAATTGTAGATTACAAGCACATGGGACCAATTAAGTTTCCTCTTGCGCAGTAGGTAAAATATGATAAGTATAATAGCAGCCATGGGTAAAAATAAAGAAATTGGCAAAAATAATGACTTAATATGGCATATTAAAGAGGATTTGCAAAATTTTAAAAAGTTAACAATGAATAAATATATTGTTATGGGGGCAAATACCTATGCATCACTTCCTAAAAGACTTGAAGGAAGAAAATATATTGTATTATCAAAACATCTAAAAGAAATAGAAAATGGTTTAGTATTTAATAATTTTGATGATTTACTAGAATTTATTAATAAACAAAATGACGAAATAATGATTATCGGAGGTTCATCAATCTATAAATTATTTATTCCATATGCTGACAAACTATATTTAACAGAAATAGATAGTGCAAGTGATGCTGATGCTTATTTTCCAAATTTTGATGAAAGTAAGTACACATATAATATCTTAAAAGAAAATAGTGAAAATGAAGTAAAATATAAATTTGTAATATATGAAAGAAAGAAGTGATAAAATGAAAAAAGGTAAATTAATAGTAATTGAAGGTACAGATTGTTCAGGTAAAGAAACACAAGTTAAAAAAACAGTGGCAAGATTTAAAAAAATGGGAGTAAATATTTATAATTATTCTTTTCCAATGTATGACACACCAACAGGTAAAATTGTCGGAGGTCCATATTTAGGAAAATCTTATATCTGTGAAGGTTGGTTTTCAGAAGGAGCACCGAATGTTGATGCCCTAGCAGCTTCAGCATATTATGCCGCAGACCGTAGATACAATATAAGTATTATAAACAATCACTTAGAAAATGGTGACATAGTTATTCTTGATAGATATGTTGAATCAAACATGGCTCACCAAGGTGGTAAATTAAAAACACGCGAAGAAAGAGAAAAAATGTATCAAAAACTAGATCAGTTAGAATTTGAAATAATGGAATTACCTCGTCCAGATGCTGTAATATTTTTATACATGCCATTTGAATATGCAGCAATATTAAAGAAAAATAGGGAAGAAACTCCTGATCAACATGAATCAAACAAAGCACATCTTGAACAAGCTGAAAAAGCATATCTTGAATTAACTGAAAAATATGGTTATAAAAAAATTACTTGTGTTAAAGATGATATAATTAGAACAATTGATGATATAAATGATGAAGTAGTAGCTAAAATTGAGGAAATAATAAAATGAATATAGAAGAATACAACTATGATTTGCCTGAAAAGTTTATAGCACAAACACCTCTTAAAGATAGGACTGCATCTAAATTATTATTACTAAATAAAGAAAATGGGAATATAAAAGAAGATATATTTAAAAATATAGGTTCTTATTTAAAAAATGGTGATGTTTTAGTATTAAATGATACTAAAGTTATACCTGCTAGAATTATCGGAGAAAAAATAGATACAAAAGCTGTTATTGAATTACTTCTTTTAAAAGATATAGAAGGAGATATCTGGGAATGCCTAGCAAA
The DNA here is from genome assembly GCA_902797105.1 of uncultured Erysipelotrichaceae bacterium. Lineage (GTDB taxonomy): Bacteria > Bacillota_I > Bacilli_A > RF39 > UBA660 > Onthocola_B. The sequence goes on along the minus strand of CADBRL010000022.1, from coordinate 5,375 downwards.
ACCTGCTAAAAGATTACATGTAGGTACAATTATTTCTTTTGGTGATGGTTCCCTAAAAGCAGAAGTTATAGAAAAACTTGATGAAGGTATAGTACATGTTAAACTAATTTATGAAGGTATTCTAATGGAAATACTTGATAAACTTGGAACAATGCCCCTTCCGCCATATATTCATGAAAATTTAGAAGATCAGTCTAGATATCAAACTGTTTATGCTAAAAATATTGGAAGTGCAGCAGCACCAACCGCAGGACTTCATTTTACTAAAGAATTACTTGAAAAGTTAGAAAAACAAGGAGTAGAAATTCTTTATGTAACACTTCATGTAGGTCTTGGCACATTTAGACCTGTTGAAGTAGAAGATATAACTAAACATCACATGCATAGTGAATATTATATAATGACTAAAGATGTTGCAGATAAATTAAATAAAGCTAAAGAAGAAAAAAGAAATATATATGCAGTAGGTACAACATCGACTAGAGTATTAGAAACAGTAGCTCATAAATATGATAAATTTATAGCTTGTTCTGGTGATACTGATATATTTATTTATCCCGGCACTTTTGAATTTAAAGCAATTGATGGTCTTATTACAAATTTCCATTTACCTAAAAGTACTCTAGTAATGCTAGTTTCTACGCTTGCAACTAAAGAATATGTTTTAAATGCTTATGAATATGCTAAAGCTCATGATTTTAGATTTTTCTCATTTGGAGATGCCATGTTTATAAAGAAAGATATATAGGAGAACATTCTATATATTTTTTTGCTTTTTAATATAAATAATGTATCGATATATTGCCAAACACATGTTATAATTTAAATGTCTAAAAGATTAAAGATAATTAATAAGGGGGATTGGTAATGTTAAATGATAAATTAGAAAAAGAAGTTGTAAGTTTTTTGAATACTGATGGGGGAGATATTTATATTGGCGTTAAATATAATACGAAATGGTAGGCACAAACGATGATTTAGATAAAAGACAATAATCGGGTCCATAATCGGGTTTATTTTCTTAATTTTTAATTAATATCAAAAGTATGTAAATTTGACATATTTTTTCTTGTTCAACTAGCTTATAAATGATAAAATAAATATATGGAGGATTTTATGGAAAAATATGTTTATTTGTTTCAAGAAGGAAACAAAGATATGAGAAATCTTCTTGGAGGTAAAGGTGCTAATTTAGCAGAAATGACTAATATTGGTATGCCTGTTCCAAGTGGATTTACAGTTACAACTGAGGCTTGTAACAAATATTATGATGATGGAAAGGTATTAAGTGAAGAAGTAATAAGTCAAATTAAAGAAGCTTTATCTAAACTTGAAGAAAAAAGTGGTAAAAAATTTGGTGATAAAACTAATCCACTACTTGTAAGTGTACGAAGCGGAGCTCGTGCCAGTATGCCTGGTATGATGGATACAGTGCTTAATTTAGGTTTAAATGATGAAATAGCTGCATCTTTTGCTGAAAAAATTGGCAATAAAAGATTTGTATATGACTCATATAGAAGATTTATTCAAATGTTTGCAGATGTAGTAAAAGGTTATTCTAAGAGTAAATTTGAAACTATCATTGACGAAGTTAAAACTAAAAAAGATGTTAAAAATGACATTGATTTAGATGAAAATGATATGGTAGAACTTACAGATTTATTTAAAAAAGCTTATAAAGAATTTGCTGGAGAAGATTTTCCACAAGAACCATTTACTCAATTAATTGAAGCTGTTAAAGCAGTATTTAGAAGTTGGAATAATGAAAGAGCTATTTATTATAGAAGAATTAATGATATTCCTTCTAGTTGGGGAACTGCAGTTAATGTTCAAGAAATGGTTTATGGTAATAGTGGTAATAAATCAGGAACTGGTGTTGCATTTACAAGAAACCCTGCAACTGGAGAAAAAGCTTTATTTGGAGAATATTTAATTAATGCTCAAGGCGAAGATGTCGTTGCTGGTATTCGTACACCAAGTCCAATTGCAACTTTAAAAGATGAAATGCCAGAAGTATACACTGAATTTGCAAATATTGCTGAAAGTCTTGAAAAACATTATAAAGATATGCAAGATATGGAATTTACTATTGAAAATGGTAAGTTGTTCATTCTTCAAACTAGAAATGGTAAAAGAACAGCTAAAGCTGCTATAAAAGTTGCTGTTGATTTAGTAAGTGAAGGTATGATTACTAAAGATGAAGCAGTTTTAATGGTTGATCCTAAACAACTTGATGCACTTTTACATCCAACATTTACCGATAGTGCTTTAAAAACTGGTAAAGTAGTTGCTGAAGGTTTAGCAGCATCACCTGGAGCAGGAACTGGTAAGATATATTTTACTGCAAGTGATGTAATTGAAAATAAGAAAAAAGGTATTGATAGTATTTTAGTTAGACTTGAAACATCACCGGAAGATATTGAAGGTATGAATTCAAGTAAAGGTGTTTTAACTATCCGTGGTGGTATGACAAGTCATGCTGCAGTAGTTGCTCGTGGAATGGGTATTTGTTGTGTTAGTGGTGCTTCATCAATTGTTATAAATGAAGAAGAAAAGACATTAAAAATGCCTGATGGTTCTATTTATAAAGAAGGAGACTATCTATCAATTGATGGTTCAACTGGTAAAGTATATGCTGGAAAACTTGACATGCAAGATGCATCTATTAGTGGTGATTTTGAAACATTTATGTCATGGGCTGATAGTGCAAGAGATTTAAGAGTTAGAACTAATGCTGATACACCAAAAGATGCTATTCAAGCTAGAAAGTTTGGTGCTGAAGGTATTGGACTTTGCCGTACTGAACACATGTTCTTCGAAAAAGACAGAATATTTAACTTTAGAAAAATGATTTGTGCAACAACTTTAGAAGAAAGAGAAGCAGCTCTTGAAAATATTTTACCTTATCAAAGAAAAGATTTTGAAGGATTATATGAAGCAATGGCTCCATATAGTGTTGTTATTAGATATTTAGATCCACCTCTACATGAATTCTTACCAAAAACAGAAAGTGAAATTAAAGAACTTGCTGAAGATTTAGGTAAAACAGTTGAAGAGTTACATGAAGTAATTGACTCATTAAAAGAATTTAACCCAATGATGGGACATAGAGGTTGTCGTTTAGCTATAACTTATCCAGAAATAGCTAGAATGCAAACAAGAGCAGTTATTGAAGCAGCTATTAATGTATCTAAAAAAGGAATTAATGTTACTCCAGAAATTATGATTCCGCTTGTTGGTGAAGTTAAAGAACTTAAATATGTTAAAAATGTAGTTTGTGAAACTGCTGATGAATTAATTAAAAATGCTGGTATTGATTTAAAATATGAAGTTGGAACAATGATTGAAATTCCAAGAGCAGCACTTCTTGCGGATAAAATAGCAGAAGAAGCAGAATTCTTCAGTTTTGGAACAAATGATTTAACACAAATGACATATGGTTTTTCTAGAGATGATGCTGGTAAATTCTTAAGTTCTTATTATGAAAAAGGTATTTTTGAATTTGACCCATTTGCTCGCATCGACTTTGATGGTGTAGGACTTTTAATGGAAATGGGAGCTACTAAAGGTAGAAGGGTTAATCCAAATCTTTCGCTTGGTATTTGCGGTGAACATGGTGGAGATCCAGCAAGTGTTGCTTTCTGTGATAAACTAGGATTTAATTATGTATCTTGCTCTCCATATAGAGTTCCAATTGCTCGCTTAGCAGCAGCTAGATCAGCTATTTTGAGAAAACAAGGTAAATAATTTATTAAGAAAAGAATATACTATAAATATAAAATATTTCATTTGACAATTGCGTTAAAATGTGGTATATTTAAATTGCATTAGAGAATGTGCGTCGCTTCTGGGAGGTGCGACTAATAAATGATCCCGGCGAAAATGTTTTCCGCTTCCGGATGGTGCGGGGTATCAAATGAGTCCGGTCGACAATGTTTTTCGCTTCCGGGTGGTGCGACTAATAAATGATCCCGGTCGAAAATGTTAAAAACTCAAGTTAAATACTTGAGTTTTATTGTGGCTTATGCTATAATGCAACTATCAGGTGAGGTGAATAAATTATGAAAATAAAAACTGGATATTTATATCATATTAAAGATGAGTATTTTTATCACGTGAATGATGATAAACTGATGGTGAATCACGAAAGAGGTAAAAAAAGGCCAACATATTTTACCATAAAAGATGGTAATATTTTATGGTTCATTCCTATAAGTTCAAAAGTAAGTAAATATCAAAAAATAATTAATAATAAAATTTTAAAGTATGGTTTTTGTAATACTATTTGGATAAGAAAAATCGCTGATACCGATGCAGTAATATTATTTCAAAATGCATTTCCAACTTTAGAAAAATATATAGACCATGTTCATACTGTGAGCAACATGCCTTTATTTGTTGGATCTGATCTAAAAAAAGAAATAACAAATAATTTTAAACAATTATTAGGTTATAAGAAGCGTGGAATAAATTTGTTTTTTCCTGACATAGATAAATTAAAACAAATGATGTTAGATGAACTAAAAGAAGATCTTAATTAAAATTTTAAGATTCTTTCTTTATTTTTAAAATTTATTATCATTAAACACTTGAACAAATTTAATTTTTTTTATATAATTTATATATAGAATAAAGGAGATTTTTCTTATGAGTAAAAAAACTAGAATTATTATATTAAGTGTACTAGCAGTTTTAATAGTAGTGGTACTTTCTGTAAGTATTACAACTGCTTTTATGAAACCAATAGATCAAGGTGGAAATATAACTGAAGTTAGTTTATCAAGCTGTGCTAAAATAAAATTAGAAGGAACTACTTCAATAAAACTAACTAATAGTTACCCTATGAGTAGAAACAAAGGATTACAAACAACTCCATATACCTTTACAGTCACTAGTTATTGTGATAGTTATGTAGGTTTTAATCTTTATTTAGCAACACTAAATACAAATACTTTAGCAGCTTCAAATATTCATTATATTATAACTGAAAAAGGTTCTAAAGAAGCTTTAGTGGAAGGCACACTTACAAGTTCTTTAGATGATGCAAGTAATTTTACTGATGCAGAAAAAACAGAACTTAATACTGGTTTATCTGGTACTTATGGTAATATATTTAAACTTTATAATAATAAAGTTCCATATAAAGGTAGTACAACATATGATTTATATTTATTTGTAGATGAAAATGCAACAGAATATCAAAATACAACATTTGCTGCAGGAGTAGTAGTTAAGTCTTATGAAAGAGAAAAAAATATGGCAGTTATAAGTGAAGCATGTAGCAACGGACAAAATCTTGCTGACTGCATAAAAAGTACATATTCATACGATTCAACTTTGTATTATCATGATGCAAGCTTAACAAATGGAGCAGG
>CADBRL010000021.1 GCA_902797105.1 uncultured Erysipelotrichaceae bacterium | reverse complement strand
CATGGTTATAAAGCTGATGAAGTAAATAAAATACTAGATAATTTCAGTGAAAAAGATTATAACTATTTTCTAAATAATGAAGTAAATGAAAATTACTTAAAGTTAATGGAAGAAAAATATTTTTTAAAAAAGAACTTTTATAAATACATTGATTATATGAATCAAAACAAAAAGTTAGATTTAAGTACTATAATTAGAAATATAAATATCCATTTAGATAATAAGTTTTATGGAGTTGAATTTAACACAGATACAAGCAAAGATACGAGCATGCTTGTAAACAAATATTACCTACTTGGAAGTGACTATGAACCAAATGACTTAGTAACAATATCTCAAACATACTCATGGGGAGATAAAGGAAGTCAAAAAGCTAGAAAAGTAACTTATGATGCATTTTTAGAAATGTGGAATAGTGCTAAAGAAGAACAAGGATATTACTTAATGGTTAGTTCTTCATATAGATCATATAATGAGCAAGAAATAGTATATAATAATTATAAAAATACTCGAGGACAAAAATATGCCGATAGCATTGCAGCAAGACCCGGTTCATCTGAACATCAAACCGGCCTTACCCTTGATATATTTAGCAAATCAAACAGTAATAAAAACACATTCAAAGACACTGAAACCGCCAAATGGTTAAAAGATAATTGTTACAGATTTGGATTTATTCTAAGATATCCAGAAGAACTAGTAAAAGTAACTGGTTATAACTACGAGTCATGGCACTTTAGATATGTAGGAAAAGAAATAGCAAAATATATTCATGAAAATAATATTTCTTTTGAAGAATATTACGCTTATTTCATAGAAAAATGAGTTTAGTTTAAAATCTAAGCTCATTTTAATTTTATTCTAGATAAATACTTTTCATTATTTTCAAAAAAAGTAGGATTAAGTTCAAGTTCAACATTTGAAATATTTCCTATTACTCTTTTAGTTTGTCTTATAACCTTAAAAATTTCCATATCTATAAGAGGTTCAATCATTTCCGCGTATATTTCATTTGTAGTCTTTTTATCATTAAATCTATTATAAATAACTCCAAAATCTGCAAGAGTTTTGGCACCATTCATTGTTAAAAAATAATGAAGAGTTTGAAAATCCATTCCATTTAATTTACATCCACTTGATGAAGCAATATCTTGCATAATATGTTCTTTTTCTAGTTCTAGTTTTAACGTATCAAGCATCATTTCTAAAAAATATGTAATATCACATTTTTCTTTAGCATCTTTAATAATTCTATCATATTTAGAACCTTTAAAACTAATGCCACGATTAAATATTATATAAGGATAAGCTTGTTTTTTTAGTAAATACCACATAGCCATAGTTCTACTTGTTCTACCATTAACATCAAAATAAGGGTGAATATAAACAAAATAAAAATGCATAATTTGTGATTTAATATACTCATCTATTTGTGATAAATTGCTGGTTTTATTAACAAAAGCAAAATAATGAAACATAAGCTCATTTATAGCACTAAACGATACACCTTCAGATAAATCTAAATCTAAACGACCATTTTGAAGTATATAAACTGCCTTTTCCCTATATAAAGGTCCCATATTTTCTCTATCATATTCACATAAAAGATTTTCACTTAAAATTTGATATAACTCATGAAGATGTTCAGCATCCATTTTTCGATGATGTAAAATATAATAATATCCATGATAAAGATTTAAAATTCTTTGTTTAATTTCAATATCTTTAATAGTATCAACTTTTCTTTTAATAACGGCTTCGATTAATTCTAAATCATCACCATAACCTTCAACTAAATTATTAGCTTTAAGTTCATGTGAATACATCATTTTTCTAGCAAAAGCTAAATTATTCATACTTTTATCCCATTCTAAAAATTCTTCAAGCTCATCTTTAGATTTTTGAAGTGGTTCACTTCTATAATAAAATCTTGGTCCATTTTCTTTAGGTAATTCCAAATAATTTCTTTTTTGCATAAACATCCCCCTAAAAGTGTTAATTATTATACAATTTTTACATTACTTAGTCAATTGAAATATCATAGAAAAATTTCTCGTTATACCCATGCCTGTATTGGGATGATTATGTGTGTAGGATAAATCAATTAAGTAGCATACTACTAAAATAGTACATATAGCAATTTTAATATATTTAGGAATTTTTTTATAAATAGTATCTAAAAGTGGTGCAAAAATATAAGTAAATCCAAAGCCACCTAGACCAAATAAAATTAAACCTTCAAGACATATTCTCCCATTAATATTTAAAAAGTAACCACTATAATCCCAATATTTCAAATGTTTTACATATTCAAGATACATACTAGTACCATATTCAACTATCCCACATAACGTAAAAGCTAAAATAAATAAAAGCCAAGGTTTGTCACGATATTTTTTAAGTAAAAGTAAAATTAATACTCCACCCCAACCATAAACTGGAAGCCAAGGGCCATACATCGTACCACGATTAACAAATCTCCCTAATTTTATAAACTCTAAAAGAACCTCCCAAACCCAACCGAAACAAGCAAATGTAAAGAAAAATAAAATATAAGTAATAAAATCATAATTTTTATTATAATCTATTTTTATTGTTTTTTTATTTTTAATATAAGGATATTCCTCATAAATAGGTTCATTTATATTTAACTTTTCATCATTTAATAAAGCAAAAAAATACTTATCTCTAAGTTTCATATAGTATTCAGCAAAAATAAAGTTTTTATAAGCATTTGAATAAAATATCTCACTTAAGTTGAAAGTAAAAATGCTAAGAAAATCCCATCCAATTAATGATAAATCCATTTTAAATAGATTAAATTTTTCTCCATCAGTAAGTTTTTTCGATAACAAAAAGACATCTTTTCTTTTGATATTAGGATTTTCTGCTAAAATATAAGGTATCATGCGATATTCGTAAAATTTAATAAAGCCACCAACAATGGTAAATAGCCAAAGAAATTGATAAACAAACTTATTAAGTAAAATAAAAGCTATATGAAAAGTCTTTTTCACTTTATAAGGAAATAACACTCTTTCCATTTTAGTTTCATAATATCTTCTTTTTTCAAGAAAAAAACGATTTCTACCAACTTCAATAGATTTAAAAAACAACCAATTTATAATCCAAAAAGCAAGACCACTTATAAGAATTATTACACCTGTGCTAATTTTATTCCCTAGTATCAACTTATTAATACCATTAAAAAGAGTTGTCATTATATTGCCATTATTTAAAGTTTCATTGACAATATACGAAAGAACGCCATATTTATATTTTTTTTGAATTTTATTTTGAATAGATTTATTAAACTCAGAATCGATAGCTGACGTTTGGGGAAGTTTCAAATTTGTACCATTAGTAATTCTATTTACAATTTCAATAGTAGTTGGTGCATCAGTAATGTTTTTAGTTGTGTATGCCAGTCCACCAGATAAAACTATTGAACATATAAAAGCTACTATAATATTTCTAAAGTAGTGAATTTTTAAATGTTTTCTTGCTTCATTTTTCAAAAGTTTTCTTTCGTCCATAGCGCACACCCACTTCAACGTTTTATTGAAAATATTATACTATGAAGATTAAAGGATGTAAATATCAATTGAAAGCAATTTCAGTATCAATATTATCATCCAAGATAGCTATAATTAAAAATATAATACCACTAATAAGAATTAAAAACGAGCCTACAAAAGATGCATAACGCAAAACAATTTTTTTCTTTGAGTCAAAAGGTGTCAATTCTTTAAGATCTCCATATGAATCTACGGTAAAATAATAATATATAAAAAGTAATATGGTGAAGATTAAAATTATTAAAGCCTGATATTCTTTTTTGGAATTTTCATTTTTGCTAATTATAAAATCTTTTTCCTTACTATTAGCATACCAACTAAGAATAATAATACCAATGTAAATTATCCATATATAGTTTTCAATTTTAATATCTTTTAAACGATTTAAATCTTCATTCATAATCTAATTATATTAAAAAAAAAGAAAGAAAATAATTTAAATTTGTTTATTTTCTTCTTTAGGAATTTCTTTTAGAATATCATTAAGCTTTATATCAATTTTATCAAATAATAAAGAAATATCACTTTCATTTATTACAAAAGTTGTTTCACGATTACGTAGCTTTCCTTTGTTTTCACCTATGTAATATGGATATAATTTAAGATCAACATCAATTTTGCCTTCCTCAATTAAATCAATAAAATTTTCAAAAGATTTTAATCGATATAAATTTATACTTGCATATTTAAAATATTCCGTATCTGTTTCCTTTAAAGTCATTTTCCAAGCATGAATAATTGCAAGCCATGATAGTTTTGTGGTAAGTCTTAATTCTAACTCATCAAAAGACCATGACATATCATTGTATACAGAAGTTTTATTCCAATTGTTATACATAAGAAGTTCTACACGCCTTTTAGGTCGATTAACCTTTAACTTAAATGCATATTTTCTATGAGTATTAGAAAATTTTGTAGAACTTATAAAATCAAATAATTCACGCTCACCTTCATTTCGCGTTCTTTTCCAAGAACACTTTTCATAAAGTTCATTCATCACATTAGGTCTATTGTCAAGCACTGCACTAAATAACCTAAGTGGATAATTACTTGTACAAAGTTTTGTTTTTAATTCAATCCCGTAATAGTCAGGTAAAGATTTTGCATCCTCCTTTTTACCAAGTAAGTACTCAAGTGTTCTACCTGCAGCACTAGTACCTTTTCCTTGGCTCTTTACCCAGCCTTTACATTGAATTAAATAAAACTCAACTAATAATTTTTTAACATTTTCATCTAATTCTGCTTTCATGGTTAGTTATTATAGCACTTCAAATATACAAAATTTGTCGTTTTTTGTCACGGATGCTGATTTTTTTAATTTTTTTAATATTTTTATTGTTTTTTTGTTAAAAAATAAGATTTTTTAAGAATTTTTTAACGAAAACTTATTCAAAAATATGAAAATAATAAAAAAATTGATATAAAATATTGACTTTAATAGAATTAATGTAATATAATGTAAATGCACCAGAAGAATACGCGCCCATAGCTCAACTGGATAGAGCGTTAGACTACGGATCTAAAGGTTGGGGGTTCGAATCCCTTTGGGCGTACCAATTTTTTAATTATTTTCGAGAAGTAGCACAATTTGGTAGTGCACTAGGTTTGGGACCTAGGGGTTGCAGGTTCAAATCCTGTCTTCTCGACCAGATTTGAAACAAAAAAACTAGGTCATCCTAGTTTTTTTCATGCAACCCCTAGTCCTTAAAAAATTTTATTTCAAAAAAGCAAAGAAAATGAAAAAAATAATTTTAATTATAAAATTGTATTATCAAAAAATAAATTAAATACTATTATTTTTATTAAAATAAGCATATTTTGTATAATATCTCCCCAAAATTTGTACCGACAGAGAGGAAATTTCTAAAAATTAGAAGAAATTGATAAAAATTACTTGCATTTGCGTCTGCCTTTTGGTATAATCTAAATTGTCATCAAGACATGGGCGCTTAACTCAGTTGGTTAGAGTGTCTGCCTTACAAGCAGGATGTCATAGGTTCGAGTCCTATAGCGCCCACCATTTTAATTAATATATTTTGTTTGCCGACATAGCGTAACTGGCAGCGCAACTGACTTGTAATCAGTAGGTTGGGAGTTCGACTCTCTCTGTCGGCACCATTTTTTTGGGGAGATAGCGAAGTGGTCAAACGCGGCAGACTGTAAATCTGTTCCTTCGGGTTCCATAGTTCAAATCTATGTCTCCCCACCATTTAATATTGTATATTGCCTCGTAGCCAAGTGGTAAGGCATCAGACTTTGACTCTGACATTCCGCCGGTTCGAATCCTGCCGAGGCAGCCATTTTATATTTTTGTTTTTGGTTCGTTAGCTCAGTAGGTAGAGCATTTGACTTTTAATCAAAGGGTCCTGGGTTCGAATCCCAGACGAGCCACCATTTAAAAACCAAAAGTCCTTATGGACTTTTTTTTATGGTTGCTCGTACCTTTTGATTAAAAGTAAAACAAAAAAGTCAAGTAATTTATTCTTGACTAATTTCACCATCTAAACTAAAACTTTTAGCATCTGTTATTTTAACTTGCACAATCTTACCAATTAATTCATTTCCGCCAACAATATTAACTAATTTCATCGTGTCAGTATAACCATAAACTTTATTATTATCTTTTTCACTAATGTCATTTACTAAAACTTCAACAACTTTTCCAACCAACCTTTGATTACTTTCTAAAGAATATTTATTAACAAGATTATTTAGTTCTTGTAATCTTTTTTCCTTAACTTCCATTGAAACTTTATCTTCCATTCTAGCCGCCGCTGTACCCTCTCTTGGTGAGAAAATAAACGTATATGCACCATCATACTTACAATAATTTACAATATCTAAAGTTTTTTTAAAATCCTCATCAGTTTCATTTGGAAAACCAACAATAATATCTGTAGTAATAGCAACATCTTTAACTTTGTTTTTAATTTGGTCAAAAAGCTTTTTATATTCATCAATTGTGTATTTTCTATTCATTTTTCTAAGAATATCATCGCTACCTGATTGAATTGGCAAATGAACATAAGGCATAATATTATCATATTTTGCAATAACATCAATCATTTTATCTGTAAAATTCCATGGATGTGAAGTTACAAATCTTATTCTTGGAATACCTATTTTTGCTACTTCTTCCAAAAGTGTTGCAAAATCATAACCCAAATCTAAATCTTTTCCATACGCATTAACATTTTGTCCAAGTAAAGTAATTTCCATGTAACCTTGTTCTTTCAAATTGCTAACTTCCTCAAGAACTTCTTCCATCTTACGACTTCTTTCTCTACCACGAGTGAAAGGAACAATACAATAGGTACAAAATTTGTCACAGCCATAAATAATATTTATCCACGCACTGATTTTAGAATCTCTATTATATTTTACATTTTCAAAAACAACATCGCTATTAGAATAAACTTCAATATTTTGAGTTTTTTTATTATTAGCTTCCTCAATCAAATTAGGAAGTTCATTTAAATTATGAGTACCAATAACAATATCAATATATTTATGTCTATTATGTATTTCTTCAATTTCATTAGGTTTTTGCATTAAACATCCAGCAACAGTTATGATTAAATCAGGCTTTTCTTTTTTCAAATGTTTACATCTTCCCAAATAGCCAAAAACTTTATCCTTAGCATTTTCTCTAATTGCACATGTATTAAGAACAACAATATCCGCAAGTTCCAACTCTTCAACAGCTTCATATCCTAAACTTTCCAAATAATATTTAATTTCTTCTGAGTCATGAACATTCATTTGACAGCCATAAGTTCTCAAGAAATACTTTTTGCCTTTATAAATAGGTTTAATTTCCATGTCCAATTTTCTTTCTTTTACTAATGTTTTTTTCCTATCTGCAGCAACAGCTAAATTTGGTAAATTCATAAAACAACTTCCCTTCAAAACATTATTTTACCATAATAATTAAATTAATGAAAGCTGTTTTGGTTAATTAATAGGAATATAGTTATGGAAGTTTAATAAGTACAAATAAAATTTAAACAAATTAACCAAAACCCGCTTTCAAGTAAACATTTTAACAGCTTTTTTTCATATTTCAAGGCTTTCGACAAAACATGTCATAAAGCGACCCACTAAAATGCACGAGTTTACACATCTATACAAAAAATCAAGAAAACTATTTACGTTTTCTTGATAATATCATTGTTTCTTCTTGACACAATATCTGTACACCATCATATTTTTGGT